>JAYSMB010000030.1:0-9983 GCA_043725065.1 Burkholderiales bacterium | reverse complement strand
GCCGCCGAGCACGCCGCCCACGAGCACGGGCAGGAAGAACCAGGCGCCGGTGCTCTTCGTCGCCATCATCGCGACGCCGCTGGCGGCGATCGCGCCGATGATGAACTGGCCTTCGGCGCCGATGTTCCAGACGTTGGAGCGAAAGCACACCGACAGGCCGAGCGCGATCAGCAGGAGCGGCGTCGCCTTCATCGCCAGCTCGGTGAGCGCGTAGACGCTCTTCACCGGCTCGACGAAGAAGACGGCCAGGCCGCGCAGCGGGTCTTTGCCGAGCAGCACGAACAGGCAGGTGCCGATGACGACCGTGATCGCCAAGGCGATCAGCGGCGAGGCGATCGACATCGCCCGCGACGGCTCGGAGCGTGCTTCAAGCCGCGGCATGCGTCCGCTCCCACAGGCCGCTCATCCACTCGCCGATCATTTCGATCGACGCGTCGGCCGTCTTCACCGCCGGCGAGACCCTTCCCTGGGCAATGACGACGAGGCGATCGCAGATCTCGAACAGCTCGTCGAGCTCCTCGCTGACGACGAGCACGGCGCAGCCGTTGTCGCGCAACGCCAGCAGCTCGCCCCGGATCTGCGCCGCCGCGCCGACATCGACGCCCCAGGTCGGTTGCGAGACGATGAGCAGCTTCGGGTCGGCATCGATCTCGCGGCCGACGATGAATTTCTGCAGGTTGCCGCCCGAGAGGCTCTTCGCGGCCGAGCCCGGTCCGCCGGCCCTGACGTTGAAGCGGCGGATCAGGGCTTCGGCAAGCGCGGCGACGTCGCCGACGCGGATCCAGCCCGCCGCGCCGACCGCACGGGTGCGCGTCAACAGCGTGTTCTGGGCCAGCGAGAGCGTCGGCACGGCGCCGCGGCCGAGCCGCTCCTCGGGCACGAAGTGCAGGCCCTGGCGGCGGCGCCGGCTCGGCCGCTCGCGCGCGATGTCGCGGTCGAAGAGACGGATCGTTCCCTTGGGCGCGCGCACGTCCTCGCCCGAGAGCGCACGCATCAGCTCCTGCTGGCCGTTGCCGGAAACGCCGGCGATGCCGAGGACTTCGCCGGCGCGCACGTCGAACGAGACGCTTTCGAGCGTCGTGCCGAACGGATCTTCCTTGGCAAGCGACAGGCTGAGCACCTCGAGCACGACGCCGCAGGCGCGCGCCTCGCGATGCCGCAGCTGCGGCGGTTCGGCGCCGATCATCAGGCGCGACAAGCTTGCGTTGGTCTCCTTCGTCGGGTCGACCTCGCCCGTGACCTTGCCGCCGCGCAGCACCGTGCAGTGATGGCAAAGCGCGCGAATCTCGTCGAGCTTGTGCGAGATGTAGAGGATCGAGCAGCCCTCTTCGGCGAGCTTGCGCAAGGTGATGAAGAGCGTCTGCACCGCCTGCGGCGTGAGCACGGAGGTGGGCTCGTCGAGGATCAGCAGCTTGGGGTTGGTCATCAGCGCGCGCACGATCTCGACGCGCTGCCGCTCGCCGACCGAGAGCGTGTGCACCGGCCGCAGCGGATCGACCTCGAGACCATAGACGCTCGCCACCTGCGTGATGCGCGCCGACACCTCGGCGAGCGAGAGCGACTTGTCGAGACCGAGCCAGACATTCTCGGCCGCGGTCAGCGTGTCGAACAGGCTGAAGTGCTGATAGACCATGCTGATGCCGAGCGCGCGCGCGGCGGCGGGCGAAGAGATCCGCACCGGCTCGTCGTTCCAGCGCATCTCGCCTTCGTCGGGGCGGACCGCGCCGTAGATGATTTTCATCATCGTCGACTTGCCGGCGCCGTTCTCGCCGAGCACGGCGTGGATCTCGCCCGGCTTGACGCGCAGGCTGACCCGGTCGTTGGCCTTGATGCCGGGTATTGTTTGCTGATGCCGATGAGCTCGAGTCGCATGGTGGACAGATCCTTCGCTTCGCTCAGGATGACAAGGCGCGAGCGTAGCGGCTCTCGCCGGCGATATACGACTCGACGAGGTTGCGCTCGTCGGCGAGCGTCATCCACGCGAAGACATGCTCATGCAACGTGCGGGCCACCTCGGCGCGGCGCATCGCCACCGGGCCGACCGCGCGGTCCCAGACGCAGACGTCGGCGGTGCTGCCGGGCTCGAAGCTGCCGATCTCGTTCTCGAGACCGAGCGCGTTCGCGGCACCGCGCGTGGCGGCGTGCAGCGCCTTCCACGCCGTGAGTCGCTCGCCGGCCAGCGCCTGGACCTTGTAGGCGTCGGCCATGTTGCGCAGCATCGACAGGCTGGTGCCGCCGCCGACGTCGCTGGCCAGGCTCACGTTCACTCCCGCGGCTTCCGCCGCGCGCCAGCCGAACAGGCCACTGCCGAGAAACAGGTTCGATGACGGCGAATGCGCGATCTGCGCGCCGGCGGCGGCGAGTGCGGCACGGTCGGCGTCGTCGAGCCAGATGCCGTGCGCGAACACGCTCCTGGCGTTGAGCAGACCGGCTCGCGCGTAGACGTCGAGGTAGCTGCGCGCTTCGGGAAAGAGTTCCCTGACCCAGCGCACTTCGGCCCGGTTCTCGGCGACGTGCGTTTGCATGTAGAGGCTGGGATCGGCGGCGCAGAGGTGGCCGGCCAGCGCGAGCTGCCCGGGCGTGCTGGTCGCGGCGAAGCGCACCGTCACGGCGTACGCAAGCCGGGCGCGGCCGTGCCAGCGGGCGATCAGTTCTTCCATCTCGAGCCCGCCGCTGACGACATCGTCGCGCAGGTTGTCGGGCGCGTTGCGATCCATGAGCACCTTGCCGGTGATGACGCGCATGCCACGCGCTTCAGCCGCGGCGAAGAGCGCCTCGACCGAGGCCTTGTGCACGGTCGGAAAGACGACCGCCGAGGTCGTGCCATGGGCGAGCAGCGCATCGAGGAACAGCGCCGCGGTGGCTTCGGTGTGCGCCCTGTCGGCGTGACGCGCTTCCGCGGGAAAGGTATGCGTGGTCAGCCAGTCGAGCAGCTCGGTGCCGTAGCTCGCGATCACGTCGATCTGCGGGCTGTGCACGTGCGTGTCGATGAAGCCGGGCAGGATCAGGCGGCCGGTGTGGTCGTGCCGCTGCCAGGCCTCGCCCGGCGCTTCAGCCACCACGCCGGCGATCCGGCCGGAGTCGATCAGCAGCCAGTGGCCTGGCCGATAGCGCACCGCGGCGGACTCGGTCTCGCCCCAGGCCGGCGCAGCGCTGAAGTCGAGCAGGTCGCCGCGCAGGGCGAGGCGAGCGGCCCCGCTCACGCGGCGCGCCTCAACATGCCGTGTCCGGCCAGGCCGCGCGCCACTTCCCGCACCTGCTCGCGCAGCCACTTGGCCGGCGCCGAGGCGTGCGTCACGTCGTGCCAGAGCTGGTAGTAGTTGAGCGGCGGAAAGGGGATCGGGCAGCGCAGGACCTTGACCGGCAACGCATCGACATAGCGCGAGCAGAACAGCCGCCCGGTCGTCAGCACCAGCCTGCTTTGCGCGACCATGGTCGGGATCAGGCCGAAGTGCGCGCTCTTGACGACGACGTTGCGGGCCAGGCCGAGCGAGGCCAGATGATCGTCGACGACGCCCGGCGAATTGGCGTGAAACGGCATCGGCGCGACGTGCTCGGCGGCCAGGTAGCGCTCGGCCGACCAGCGGCCGCGGCCGGTCGGATAGGCGTCGCCGACCAGGCAGACGATCTCGTCGCTGATGAGGCGACCTAGGTGCAACTCGCCCGGCGGCCGCAGCCAGTTGCCGACGACGAGATCGACTTCACCGGCCGCCAGTCGCTTCCGGTAGTCGTATTCGCCGGTCAGCGGCAGCAACTCGAGCCGCACCTGCGGCGCCTGCCGCTTCACGTGGGCAACGAGTTCGGGAAGGAACAGCGGGTCGAGGTAGTCGCTGGCGGCGATGCGAAAGGTCGCCTCGGTCGCCGCCGCTACGAAGCTGCGCTGGCGGGCGTGCGCGCCGAACAGGCGGTCGGCTTCGCGCAGCAGGGCGGTAGCCGGGCCCAGCAGTTGCATCGCCGTCTCGGTCGGCGTCATGGCGTTGCCGGCGCGAACCAGGAGCGCATCGCCGGTCAGCACGCGCAAGCGGCGCAACTGGGCGCTCACCGCCGGTTGGGTGCTGCCCAGCCGCATGGCGGCACGCGAGACGCTCCGTTCGCTGAGCAAGGTCTGCAATACCCGGATGAGATGAAGCTCGATCTTCCCGAATGCGGCGTCCGGCGTCATACTACGACGATGATAGGTGGCATGCGCGCCGTTGTATATCGCTCTTCACGCGAGGGTTTACCCTTCGCTGCATCCTCCGAGTCAATGACCGCCATGTCCAGCCGCCCGATCCGCTTCTTCCACTGCGGCGCCATCGTCGAAGTCAGCGGCGTGTCGCCAACGCGCACCGTGCTCGACTGGCTGCGGGAAGACGCGCGCCGCGTCGGCACCAAGGAAGGCTGCAACGAAGGCGATTGCGGCGCCTGCACGGTGGTCGTCGGCGAGCTGCCGGGCGCCGCCCTGGCGGGCGCGCCGGAAGTCGTCGGCGGCCTTCGCCTGACCACGACCAACGCCTGCATCCAGTTCCTGCCAGCGCTCGACGGCAAGGCCCTGTTCACGGTCGAAGACCTGAGGGACGGGGAGGGCCTGCATCCCGTACAGCGGGCGATGGTCGATTGCGACGGTTCGCAGTGCGGCTTCTGCACGCCCGGATTCGTGATGTCGCTCTGGGCCAGCTACCTGCACCACGGCGCGCGCGGCACGCGGCCGACGCGGCAGCAACTTGCCGACGAGTTGTCCGGCAACCTTTGCCGCTGCACCGGCTACCGGCCGATCCTCGACGCCGGCGAGCGGATGTTCGACCTGCCCGCGGCGCCGATCGACACGGCGCCGGCGCGAGCCGCGCTCGAAACGCTGCGCTCGGACGAGACCTTTCGCTACATCGGCGCGGGCGGCGAGTTCGTCGCTCCGCGGTCGCTCGAAGCGTTCGCAGCGGAGCGCCTGGCACGGCCCGAGGCGTGCATCCTGGCGGGCTCGACCGACATCGGCCTGTGGGTCAACAAGATGTTCCGCGAGCTGCCGGAATTGCTGTTCATCGGCGGCGTCGACGAGCTGAAGCGAGTCGAGGTGAAGGAAGGCGTGTTGTCGATCGGCGCCGGTGCGTCGCTCGAGGACGGCTGGCGCGCACTCGTTTCGCGCTGGCCTTCATTGGCCGATGTCTGGCTGCGCTTTGCCGGCGTGCCGCTGCGCCACGCCGGAACGATGGGCGGCAACGTCGCCAACGGCTCGCCGATCGGCGATTCGCCGCCAGTTCTGATGGCACTCGACGCGACGCTCGTGCTGCGCCGCGGCGAACGCGTGCGCCGCGTCCCGCTCACCGATTTCTACAGCGGCTACATGCGGAACAGGCTCGAAGCCGGCGAGTTCGTGCAAGCGATCGAAATCCCGCTCGCCGACGCCGCCCAAGTGCGGGCCTACAAGATCTCGAAGCGTTTCGATTGCGACATCTCCGCCCTCTGCGCAGGTTTCGCGATCACGCTCGACGCCGGCATTGTCAGGACCGCGCGCTTCGCATTCGGCGGCATGGCGGCGACGGTCAAGCGCGCCGCCGCGACCGAAGCGGCGGTCCTCGGCCAGCCATGGCGCGAGGCGACAGTCGCCGCCGCGCGGCAGGCGCTCGCGATCGACTTCGCGCCGCTCAGCGACATGCGGGCGAGCGCGGCCTACCGTCTGCAGGTCGCGCAGAACCTGTTGAAGCGGCTCTGGCTGGAGACGCGGCCCGACGCGCCGCTGGCGCTCCACGAAACCAGCGTGTGGAGCGCGATGCCGCATGCGGCGCCGCCCGTGGCGACCGGGGCCCGGCCATGAACCGCGCGCTCGATCCCCGCTGGCTCGCGGCGCCGACCGGCGTCGCTGACGGCGCCCGCGTCGGCGTCTCGCGGCCGCACGAATCGGCGCACATGCACGTTGCCGGCAACGCGCCGTATGTCGACGACCTGCCCGAGCTGGCCGGCACGCTGCACGCCGCGCTCGGGCTGTCGCCCGTGGCACACGGCGCGCTGATCTCGATCGACATCGCGCGAATCGCGGCGATGCCCGGTGTCGTCGCCGTGCTGACGGCGAAGGACATCCCGGGCGCGAACGATTGCGGGCCGGTGATCCACGACGACCCGATCCTCGCCGACGGTACGGTTCACTACATGGGCCAGCCGGTGTTCGCGGTGATCGCCGAGACGCGAGACGAGGTGCGGCGCGCGGCAGCCCAGGCGAAGGGCGCCATCCGCGTCGAGCCCTTGCCGGCCCTGCTCACGCCTGTCGAAGCGCATGCCGCGCGGAGCTACGTGTTGCCGCCGATGCGTTTGTCGCGCGGCCGCGCGCGCGCCGCGATCGAAGCGGCGCCGCATCGCCTCGTCGACACGCTCGAGGTCGGCGGCCAGGAGCAGTTCTATCTCGAAGGCCAGATCTCGTACGCGATCCCGCGCGAAGACGACGGCATGCTGGTCCATTGCTCGACCCAGCATCCGAGCGAGATGCAACATCTGATCGCGCATTGCCTGGGCCTGCATTCGCACCACGTGCAGGTCGAGTGCCGCCGCATGGGCGGAGGCTTCGGCGGCAAGGAATCGCAGTCCGGCCTGTTCGCGTGCGTTGCGGCGATCGCGGCGAAGAAGCTGGGCCGGCCGGTCAAGCTGCGCCTCGACCGCGACGACGACTTCATGATCACCGGCCGCCGCCACTGCTTCCACTACGAATACGAAGTCGGCTACGACGACGACGGCCGTGTCCTCGGCGCCGAGCTGACGATGGTGTCGCGGGCCGGGTTTTCCGCCGACCTTTCGGGGCCGGTGATGACGCGCGCGATCTGCCACTTCGACAACGCGTACTGGTTGCCCGATGTCGAGATCCATGGTTACTCCGGCCGAACCAACACCCAGAGCAATACCGCGTTCCGCGGCTTCGGCGGGCCGCAGGGTGCGATCGCGATCGAAAACATCGTCGATTCGATCGCGAGGAAGCTCGGCAAGGATTCGCTCGACGTGCGGCGGGTCAATTTCTACGGGCCCAGCCCGACGCCCACGCGACCCGGCGAACGCAACATCACTCCCTACGGTCAGCTCGTCGAAGACAACATCATCCACGAGCTCGTCGCCGAGCTGGAAGCGTCGAGCGACTACCGGGCCCGCCGTGCCGAGATCGCGAACTACAACGCCACGAGCACGATTCTCAAACGCGGCCTCGCCCTCACGCCGACCAAGTTCGGCATCTCCTTCAACCTCGTCCACCTCAACCAGGCCGGCGCGCTGGTTCACGTCTATGGCGACGGCTCGGTGCTTGTCAACCACGGCGGCACGGAGATGGGCCAGGGGCTCAACACCAAGGTCGCGCAGGTCGTCGCGCACGAGCTCGGCCTCGAATTCGACGCGGTCCGCGTCACTGCCACCGACACGCAGAAAGTGGCCAACACGTCGGCGACGGCCGCTTCCACGGGCAGCGACCTGAACGGCAAGGCGGCGCAAGACGCGGCACGGCAGATTCGTGATCGCCTCGTCGCGTTCGCGGCCGATCGTTACGCAGTCGCGCCTGCCGAGGTGCGCTTCGCCAACGGCTCGGTCTCTTTCGGCACGACGAAGACGATGACGTTTCGCGAGCTCGTCGTCGAGGCCTACATGGCGCGCGTCCAGCTCTGGTCCGACGGGTTCTACGCGACGCCCGGGCTCTCGTGGGACAAGGACACGATGCAGGGCCGCCCGTTCTTCTACTTCGCCTACGGTGCGGCGGTGAGCGAGGTCGTCGTCGACACCCTGACCGGCGAATGGAAGCTGCTCGCCGCGCACGTGCTGCACGACGCCGGGCGCTCGCTCAACCCGGCGATCGACATCGGCCAGGTCGAGGGCGCCTTCATCCAGGGCATGGGCTGGCTGACGATGGAAGAGCTGGTCTGGCACCCGAACGACGGCTCGCCGAAGGCCGGCCTCTTGCTGACGCACGCGCCCAGCACCTACAAGATTCCGACCGCCAACGATTGCCCGCCGGTGTTCGACGTTCGCCTCTGGAAAGACGGCATGCCGGCCGGCGACAACGTCTGCGACACCATCCATCGCAGCAAGGCCACCGGCGAGCCGCCGCTGCTGCTGCCGTTCTCGGTGTTCTTCGCGATCCGCGACGCGGTCTCCGCGGCGGGCGAGCACCGCAGCGACCCACCGCTGACGGCACCGGCGACGAGCGAATCCATCCTTCGCGCGGTGACGGCGGTTCAGTGTCATCCTGAGCGAAGCGAAGGATCTCGAGGCCTCGCATGACGGGAGCCTTCGCTTCGCTCAGGATGACAGGCAAGGACTGGCATGCCAGCAGGCGCCCGGCGGTCATCGTCGAGGTCGTCGCCACCCGAGGCTCGGCGCCGCGCGGCGCGGGCACCCGCATGCTGGTCGCGGCCGATGAAGCGGCCGGCACGATCGGCGGCGGCCACCTTGAGCTGAAAGCAATCACGACGGCGCGAGCGCTGCTCGGAAGCAACGATTCATCGCCGCACGAACAGCGCTTCGCCCTCGGCCCCTCGCTCGGCCAGTGCTGCGGCGGCGCGGTCACGCTCGCGTTCGCGCGGCTCGACGCGGCGGCACTGCAACGCTGGCCCGAGGCCGAACCACTCTTTCATTTGCAGCTGCATGGTGCCGGCCACGTCGGCCGAGCGATCGCGACCGCGCTTGCCGCCCTTGATTGCGAAGTTGACTGGTTCGACGAGCGCGACGAGGAATTCGCCGCGACCACGAATCTCGGCTCGCCCTGGCCGGCACGCATCCGCCGCGTCTCGGTCGACACCGTCGAAGCCGAAGTTCGCAACGCGCCGCCCGGCGCCTTCTTCCTCGTCCTCACCCACGAGCACGCGCTCGACCTGCGCATCGCCGAAGCCATCCTGCGCCGCGGTGACTTCGCCTTCTTCGGCCTGATCGGCTCGAAGACCAAGCGCGCAAAGTTCTCGCACCGTCTCGAAGAGCGCGGCATCGCGCCCTCCACCATCGCGCGAATGACCTGCCCGATCGGCCTTCCCGGCATCGAGGGCCATGAGCCCGAAGTGATCGCCGCCGGCGTGGTCGCGCAGCTGCTCGTGGAGCGAAGCCGCCTATTGCGGACAATGCGGGCCGATGAAGCGACATCTGCTCGTCACGACCCTGCTGCTGCTCTCGGCGGCGGTTAGCGCCCACGAATACTGGCTGCTGCCCGATCGCTTCGCCGCGGCGAGCGGCGAGCGGATCGCGATCGAACACCGCGTCGGCACCGGCTGGCCGGGCGAGACGCTGCCGCGCGATCCGCGTCGCGTCGTCCGCTTCGGCCTGGTCGACGCGAGGGGCGAACGCCCGATCGAGGGTGACCCCGGGGCCGACCCCGCAGGAACGGTGACGCTGCGAGCGCCGGGCATCGCGCTCGCCGTCTATCGCTCAAACCCGTCGCGGATCAGCCTCGAGCCGGCGCTTTTCGAAACCTATCTGCGCAACGAAGGACTCGACGCCGTCGTCGCGTTCCGTGCCGCGCACGGCGAATCGGCGTTGCCCGGCGAAGAGATGTTCTCGCGCAATGCGAAGGCGATGGTCGTCGCCTCCGCGAAGACCGCCCACACGGGTCGGCCGTACGCGTTCACCGCCCGCGATGCGCAGCTCTGGCGCCGGCCGCTCGGCCTCACGCTCGAGATCGTTGCCGAAACCGACCCGCGACAACTCGCCGCGGGCGCGCCGTTCACGGTGCGGCTCCTGTATCGGGGCAAGCCGCTCGAGGGCGCACTGGTCAAGTCTTTCCCGAAGGGCAGCGTCGTGGCTGAATCGAAAGTGCGAACCGACGCCGCGGGCCGCGCCACCATGACACTGGACAAGCCTGGCATCTGGCTGATCAATGCCGTTCACATGATCGACGCGCCGGCCGACAGCGGTGCCCGCTGGGAAAGCCTCTGGTCGTCACTCGTGTTCGAGTTGGATCGCTAGTGTAGTGTTGCATTCTGTTTGGAACTTAAACGGCTGTTAGCGCGAATGACCTTCTGCAGGATGTCGGCAGCGCTCTTGGTCCAGATGAACGG
>JAYSMB010000029.1:0-11355 GCA_043725065.1 Burkholderiales bacterium | reverse complement strand
GTCTTCCGCACCCGTCATCTCGGGGGAGACATAGCGGATGGCGACCGGCCGGACGACGGCGCGATCGCGATCGTCGTTCCATGCGGCGAAGGCATCGTGCGCCGGTTCGACCATGTTGTATTGAGGCGCACCCCCTGCATCGAGCCAGAACTGGGCGTGCTGGCCGGTCGTCAACGGCAAGGCGCTGTTGCGTCCTTCGAAGACCGCCTGACCGTTGTTGACGGTGAGATCGCTGGCCTGCTCGAAGTGGTCGAAGCGATAGCGGCCGACGGTCCGGGCGCGAAAGGTCCCTTCGTCGGTCTCGAGCGCGAACTCGGCGACCGACTGCGCGTTGCGCAGGCGCGCCGCGACGCTGCCGGAATGGAGATGGACGAGATAGCGGCTGTCGTCGAGTTGCACGATCTCGAGTTCGGTCGCCGAATCGAGGCGAAGGATCGTCGAGCCGAGCGTGATCTCGGCGCGGGCGCCGTTGTCGGTGGCGATCCGGTCGCCGGTCGTCAGCGGCCGGTTGCGATCGACCGCGAGCCATTCGTTCGTTTCCGGGGCGAACAGCCAGACCGGACCACTCACGTCGCTCAGTCTGGCGACGCGGGCGGGCGGGTCGGCGTCCGCCGCCTGCGCGCGCGCCTGCAGCGCGGCACCGAGGCAAAGCAATGCGCCGAGGGCGACGACGACCAGTCGGGTCCAGGGCCTGGCCGCTTTCACGCTTGCACGATTTGTTCTGGTCATGATTCGGACTCCTGATGCCGCAAGCCGGGCTGCAAGCGCGGTGCGTGCCGATTCAACGTTCGGTCCTGGCCTTCAGCCGACGCACGGCCCGGGCGGACACGTTCCTTTACATTCGGCGCGCTGTGCCGGAGCCCATGCGTCAAGGGCGGCGACTGCGTCAATCGTCGCCTTCCCGATCGATGTCGGGAAAAAGGACGCTCGTGAAGCCGAAGCGGCGGAAGTCGCGAATCCGCATCGGGTAAAGCGTGCCGATCAGGTGGTCGCACTCGTGCTGCACGACGCGAGCGTGAAAGCCCTCGGCCTCGCGCTCTATCGCGGCGCCGTCGAGATCGAAGCCGCGATAGACGATGCGGGAAAATCGGGGCACGACGCCACGCATCCCCGGCACCGACAGGCAGCCTTCCCAGCCCTCCTCTTCGGCCTCGCCGATCGGCTCGACGCTCGGATTGAGGAGCACCGTCGCGGGCACCGGCGGTGCGTCGGGATAGCGATCGTTGTTCCTGAAGCCGAAGATGACGAGCGCGAGATCGACGCCGATCTGCGGCGCGGCGAGGCCGGCGCCGCTGACCGAATGCATGGTTTCGAACATGTCGTCGACGAGCACGCGCAGTTCAGGCGTGCCGAATCGATCGACGGGTTGCGCGACACGCAGCAGCCTCGGATCGCCCATCTTCAGGATCGTGTGAATCGTCATCGTCGCACCGCCGGCAAAAGATCGCGCCGATTTTCGCCGCTCAGGACGGGCGCGCCGGATGCAGCGCCGAAACGACCTCGGGCGGCGCCTGGACCAGCTCGATCAGCACGCCTTCACCGGCGATCGGATATTCGTCGTTCGCCTTCGGATGCAGGAAGCACACGTCGTGTCCCGCCGCCCCCGGTCGAATGCCGCCCGGTGCAAAGCGAACGCCGCGCGCCGTGAGCCAGGTGACGGCGGCGCCGAGGTCGTCGATCCACAGACCAATGTGATTGAGCGGCGTGGCATGGACGGCCGGCTTGCCGTCGGGATCGATCGGTTCCATCAGGTCGACCTCGACTTTCGTCGGGCCGCTTCCGAGCGTGCAGATGTCCTCGTCGACATTTTCGCGCTCGCTGCGAAAGTTGCCGGTCAGTTCGAGGCCCAGCAGGTCGACCCACAGGGTTCGCAGCTTCGTCTTGCTGCGCCCGCCGACCGCCACCTGCTGGATTCCCAGCACCGTGAACGGCCGCCCGATTTCGCGCGCCATCACCGCGCCGCTCCGGTGCTTTCGAACTCGAGGATGATGTCGTCGACGGCGAGGCTCGCGCCCTTCTCCGAGACGACCCGTGCGACCACGCCGGCATTCGCGGCGACAAGGATGTTCTCCATCTTCATCGCCTCGATCACCGCAAGCCGCTCGCCGGCGCGCACGGCCTGCCCGACAGCGACGGCGACTTCGACCAGCAGGCCCGGCATCGGCGAGAGCAGAAAGCGCGAGAGATCGGGTGGCGGCTTGAACGGCATCAGGGCGTGCAGCTCGGCGGCGCGCGGCGAGAGCACACGGACCTCGACCTGCGCGCCGCCATGCGCCACGCGATACGGCAGGCCGGTGCGATCGACCTGGGCGTGGAATGGCCGGCCGTCGGCGAGGCCATGCGTGGCGATATCTCGCACCGGGCTCGTGAACGACAGCCGCCGAGTGCGCCCGGCCAACGTGACCAGGTGGTCGCGGCCGTCGATACGAACCGTTGCCGGCGTCTCGGTCCGATGTCCCGCCGCGTCGATCTGGACGACGACGAAGTCTTCGCCGATCCGCAGCTCGTGTCCGGCCAACTGGCCCGAGATGCCGGCCGATCGTGAGAGCAGCCGGCGATTGGTCGCGACGGCGAGCGCGAGCAGGAAGCCCGAATCGTCGTGAACCGTCTTCGTCGGATCGAAGCCGTGCGCAAATTCCTCGGTGATGAAACCGGTGTCGAAGTCGCCGGCGGCGAATCGCGGATGCGCGAGCAATGCCGACTGGAACGCGATGTTGCTCGCGACGCCACGGACCAAGAAGCCGCCGAGCGCCTCGCGCATCGTTGCGATCGTCGTTGCGCGATCGGCGCCGACGGCGATCAGCTTGCAGATCATCGAGTCGTAGTGAATCGGAATCTCACCGCCTTCGTCCACCCCGGTGTCGACGCGAATGCCACTTGCGCCGAGTTCGGGCACGCCGGCGAAGATCGTCTGCTCGGGCGGCCTGAAAGTGACCAGCCGGCCGGTGCTCGGAAGAAAGCCGCGTTGCGGGTCTTCGGCGTTGATGCGGCACTCGATCGCCCAACCCTTGCGCGGAATCTGCGCCTGCGTGAAGGCCAGCTTTTCTCCCGCGGCGACACGGATCATCTGCTCGACCAGATCGAGCCCGGTGATCGCTTCGGTGACCGGATGCTCGACTTGCAGCCGGGTGTTCATCTCGAGAAAGAAGAAGCTCCTGTCCTTGCCGACGACAAACTCGACCGTGCCGGCCGACTGGTAGTTCACCGCCTTGGCCAGCGCCACGGCCTGCTCGCCCATCGCCTTGCGAGTCGACTCGTCGAGAAACGAACTCGGCGCTTCCTCGATGACCTTCTGGTGCCTGCGCTGGATCGAGCACTCGCGCTCCCAGAGGTGGACGCAATGGCCGTGGGCATCGCCGAGCACCTGGATCTCGATGTGACGGGGCTGCTCGACGAACTTCTCGATGAAGACGCGGTCGTCGCCGAAGCTGGCCTTGGCCTCGTTGCGGCAGGAGACGAAACCGACCTTCGTTTCCGCATCGTCGAAGGCGACGCGCAGGCCCTTGCCGCCACCGCCGGCCGAAGCCTTGATCATCACGGGGTAGCCGATCTTCCTCGCGATCCCGACGGCCTCTTCGGCGCTTTCGATCGCCGCGTTGTGGCCGGGAATGGTCGAGACCCCGGCCGCGGCCGCCAGCTTCTTCGACGCGATCTTGTCGCCCATGGCCGCGATCGACGCGTGCTTGGGACCGATGAAGACGATGCCTTCTTCCTCGACGCGGCGCGCGAAGGATTCGTTCTCCGAGAGAAAGCCGTAGCCTGGGTGCACGGCTTGCGCGCCCGTCGACTCGCAGGCGGCGATGATCCTGTCCATCGACAGATACGAGTCGCGGCTTGCGGGCGGGCCGATCAACACGGCTTCGTCGGCGAGTTCCACGTGCAGCGCATCGCGGTCGGCCTCGGAATACACGGCGACGGTCGCGATGCCCATCCGCCGCGCGGTCTTGATGACGCGGCAAGCGATCTCGCCGCGGTTGGCAATGAGGATCTTCTTGAACATCGCGGCGCTCACAGCGGGATGTTGCCGTGCTTGCGCCACGGGTCGTCGAGCTTCTTGCTCGCCAGCATGACCAGCGAGCGGCAGATCCGCCTTCGCGTTTCGTGCGGTTGGATCACGTCGTCGACGTAGCCGCGGGCACTGGCGATGAAGGGATTGGCGAACTTGGCCTTGTACTCGGCCTCGCGCGCGGCGAGCTTGGCCGGATCGCCCTTCTCTTCGCGAAAGATGATCTCGACCGCGCCCTTGGCGCCCATCACCGCGATTTCGGCGTTCGGCCAGGCCAGGTTGACGTCGCCGCGCAAATGCTTGGAACTCATCACGTCGTAGGCACCGCCGTATGCCTTTCTCGTGATCACCGTGATCTTCGGCACCGTGCATTCCGCATAGGCGTAGAGCAGCTTGGCGCCGTGCTTGATGATGCCGCCGTATTCCTGTGCCGTGCCCGGCATGAAGCCCGGCACGTCGACGAAGGTGACCACGGGAATGTTGAACGCGTCGCAGAAGCGGACGAAGCGGGCCGCCTTGATCGAGCTCTTGATGTCGAGGCAGCCCGCCAGCACCAGCGGCTGGTTGGCGACGATGCCGACGGCCTGCGAATCCATGCGGCCGAAACCGATGACGATGTTCTTCGCGTGCTCGGGCTGCAGCTCGAAGAAGTCACGGTCGTCGACGGTCTTGGTGATCAGCTCCTTGATGTCGTAGGGCTGGTTCGGGTTGTCGGGAACCAGCGTGTCGAGCGAAAGATCGATCCGGTCGGCCGGGTCATCGGAAGGGCGCGAAGGCGCCTTCTCGCGGTTGTTGAGCGGCAGGTAGTTGAAGAAGCGCCGCAGCATGGCGAGCGCATCGACGTCGTTGTCGAACGCCAGGTCGGCAACGCCGCTCTTCGTGGTGTGCGCGAGCGCGCCGCCGAGGTCTTCGGCACTCACTTCCTCGTGCGTCACCGTCTTCACCACTTCGGGTCCGGTGACGAACATGTACGAGCTGTCCTTGACCATGAAGATGAAGTCGGTCATCGCTGGCGAGTAGACGGCGCCACCGGCGCACGGGCCCATGATCAGGCTGATCTGGGGCACGACGCCCGAGGCGATCACGTTGCGCTGGAACACCTCGGCGTAGCCGCCCAGCGAAGCGACGCCTTCCTGGATGCGCGCTCCGCCCGAGTCGTTGAGGCCGATCACCGGTGCGCCGACCTTCATCGCCTGGTCCATCACCTTGCAGATCTTCTCGGCGTGCGCTTCCGAGAGCGCGCCGCCGAACACCGTGAAGTCCTGGCTGAAGACGAAGACGAGGCGGCCGTTGATCATGCCGTAGCCGGTGACGACGCCGTCGCCCGGCGGGCGGTTGTCCTGCATGCCGAAGTCGTGGCTGCGGTGTTCGACGAACATGTCCCACTCCTCGAACGTGCCTTCATCGAGAAGCAGGTCGATGCGCTCGCGCGCCGTGAGCTTGCCCTTGGCGTGCTGCGCGGCGATGCGCTTCTCGCCGCCACCGAGGCGGGCGCGAGCGCGCTTGGCCTCAAGCTGCTGGATGATGTCGTGCATGGAAATTCCTGTTCAGCGTCCGCGATCTCGCATCTTCGCGCCGGACTCGCCTGCGAACGCGCGCAGCAGTCGGCGCGCCGCGACCGAGACCGGCACGCGCCCGGCATCGACATCGTCGAGCAGCGCCGGCAACAGGCGGCGCACTTCGGCGTGGGCGCGAAATCGCTCGCGCAAGCCGGAGTCGATGCGCTCCCACAACCAGGCCCGCGCCTGCGTCTCGCGCCGCCGCGCCAGGCCGCCGCTCGAGCGCTGCGCCGCCGCGAAGGCTTCTGCCGCATGCCAGACCTCGCGAACCTGGGCTCTGTCGATGGCGCTGGTGGCGAGCACGCGCGGCCGCGACGCCGCCCCGGCTCGCACGCCGACAAGTTGCATCGCCGATTCGATCTGCCCGACTGCGCGCGCCGCCGCGGCGGCGTCGAGATCGGCCTTGTTGACGACCACGATGTCGGCCAGCTCGAGCACGCCTTTCTTGATCGCCTGCAGGTCATCACCGGCGTTCGGCAGCTGCATCAGCACGAACAGGTCGGTCATACCCGCGACCGCCGATTCGCTCTGGCCGATGCCGACCGTCTCGACGATGACCACGTCATAGCCCGCCGCCTCGACAACGCGAATCGCCTCGCGCGTGGCCGCGGCCACGCCGCCCAGCTTGCCGCCGCTCGGGCTCGGGCGAACGAAGGCCTGCTGGTGGACCGAGAGCCGCTCCATGCGTGTCTTGTCGCCGAGGATCGAGCCGCCCGAAAGACTCGAGCTCGGGTCGACGGCGAGCACGGCGACGCGATGGCCCTGCGCGATCAGTTCGATTCCAAGCGTCTCGATGAAGGTCGATTTGCCGACCCCGGGAACGCCCGAAATGCCGACGCGCAAGGCCGGCTCGGCCGGCACCGGCAAGGCCGCGAGCAACGCGTCGGCACGCTCGCGATGATCGGCGCGGGTCGATTCGAGCAGCGTGATGGCGCGAGCCACGGCGCGCCGCTGCGCCGTCGTGCCGGCAAGCGAAACGTCGCTCAACAGCGCCGCATCGCCGGTCGCGGAGTCGTGCCCAGGCGGCGAAGCGGCGGGATCCATCGTCAGAGCAGCTCGAAGGCGCGCCCGTCGGGCAGCCGATATCGCGAGAAATCGCGCACATCCATGGTCATCACGCGGGTGACGCCGCTGTCGGCGGCCAGCCAGACCAGGGAGGCGTCGGCCAGGTCCATCTCCGTACGCTGCGACTCGGTGTAGCGCCGCATCAAGGCCACCATTTCTTCCAGATCGTCCTGGGCGAACGGGAAGACCGCTATGCCCGTTGCGGCGATCCAGCGCAGCAAGGTGCAGCGCTCGGGCACGTCGAGCAGGTGGCTCGCCTCGGTGACGCAAGGCCAGGTCGTGGCCAGCGACCAGAGCTCCTCGCCGGCTCGCTGCAACAGCTTGCGATAGTGCGGCGCGCGCGGCTGGTTGACGCCGAACAGCGCGACCATGGGGCCCGCGTCAACGAGCGCCGCCGGCACCGTGCTTGATCTTGAGTTTGTCGCGCAACGCGGTCTTGGCCGCGGACGCCTCATAGGGCTTGTCGCGCGCCACCACCCGCTTGCCGGACCGATAAGTCTTGACCGGCTCTTCGGCTTTCAGCGCCATCATCAGGTCGTAGGGATTCTTTCGCCCCAATGCGCGCTCCACCGCGGCGATGATGAACTGCGACTTGGTGATGCCCTGTCGTTGCGCAGCCTGCTCGAGCTCGCCTTCGAGCAGCGGATCCATTCGTACCGATACGGCCATGACGACACCTTTGCCAACGGTAAAACCGTATTACGGTATCACGAGGCGGAAGCCATCGTCAAGCCGCGAGCCCGGCCAATCTGCTCGAGAACGTCTTTCGCGCTCGCCGGAATCGGCGTGCCGGGCCCATAGATTCCCTTGACGCCGGCGTCGTACAGGAACGGGTAGTCCTGTTTCGGGATCACGCCGCCGACGAAGACGACGATGTCGCCGCCGCCCTGTTCCTTGAGCGACGCGATGATCGCCGGAACGAGCGTCATGTGGCCGGCCGCGAGGGTCGACACGCCGACCGCGTGAACGTCGTTCTCTATGGCCTGGCGGGCGCATTCCTCGGCGGTCTGGAACAGCGGGCCGATGTCGACGTCGAAGCCGAGGTCGGCGAACGCACTCGCGACGACCTTGGCGCCGCGGTCGTGCCCGTCCTGCCCGAGCTTGGCGATCATGACGCGCGGCCGGCGCCCTTCCGCGTCGGCGAAGGCAGCGATCTCGGCCTTCAGTTTTTCCCATCCCTCGGCGCTGTCGTAGGCGGCGGCGTAGACGCCCGAAACCTTTTGCGTGTCGGCGCGGTGCCGTCCCCAGGCCGCCTCGAGCGCGTCGCTCACTTCGCCGACCGTGGCGCGCAGACGCATCGCCCGGATCGAGAGGTCGAGCAGGTTGCCCGCGCCACTCTTCGCGCAGTCGGTGAGCGCGGCGAGCGCGACGTTAACCGCGCCAGAGTCGCGCGACGCGCGCACCGCCTTCAACCGCGCGACCTGGTTGTCGCGCACCGCGTGGTTGTCGATCGCCCGCGCGTCGATCGGTGCTTCTTCGGCCAGCTTGTACTTGTTGACGCCGACGATCGTGTCCCGGCCGGAGTCGATGCGCGCCTGCTTCTCGGCCGCGCTGGCTTCGATCTTCAGCTTGGCCCAGCCGCTCTGCACGGCCTTGGTCATGCCGCCCAGCGTCTCGATCTCGGCGATGATTTGCCACGCGGCGTCGGCCATCTGTTGGGTCAGCGCTTCCATCGCGTAACTGCCGGCCCAGGGATCGACGATCGCCGTGATGTGCGTCTCTTCCTGGATCACGAGCTGGGTGTTGCGAGCTATCCGTGCGCTGAACTCGGTGGGCAGGGCGATCGCTTCGTCGAGCGCGTTGGTGTGCAGGCTTTGCGTGCCGCCGAACACCGCCGCCATCGCCTCGATCGTCGTGCGCACGACGTTGTTGTACGGATCTTGCGCGGTCAGCGACCAGCCCGAGGTCTGGCAGTGGGTGCGCAGGATCGAGCTCTTCACCTCCTTGGGCGCGAACTCCCTCATGATCTTGTGCCACAGGCCGCGCGCTGCGCGCATCTTGGCGATCTCGAGATAGAAGTTCATCCCGATCGCCCAGAAGAAACTGAGCCGTCCGGCGAAGGCGTCGACGTCGAGGCCCTTGGCAATCGCGGTGCGAACGTATTCACGACCGTCGGCCAGCGTCAGCGCGAGCTCGAGCGCCTGGTTCGCGCCTGCCTCCTGAATGTGATAGCCCGAGATCGAGATCGAGTTGAACTTCGGCATGCGCGTTGCCGTGTACTCGATGATGTCGCCCACGATCCGCATGCTCGGCGCCGGCGGATAGATGTAGGTGTTGCGGACCATGAACTCTTTCAGGATGTCGTTCTGGATCGTTCCTGAAAGCTTGTCTTCGCCGACGCCCTGCTCCTCGGCCGCGACGATGTAGCCGGCAAGCACCGGCAGCACGGCGCCGTTCATCGTCATCGACACGCTGACCTTGTCGAGCGGGATCGAGTCGAACAGGATCTTCATGTCCTCGACCGAGTCGATCGCCACGCCGGCCTTGCCGACGTCGCCGGTGACGCGCGGGTGATCGCTGTCGTAGCCGCGATGCGTCGCCAGGTCGAAGGCGACGCTGATGCCCTGCGCGCCGCCGGCCAACGCCTGGCGATAGAAAGCGTTCGACGCTTCCGCCGTCGAAAATCCCGCGTACTGGCGGATCGTCCAGGGCCGCACCGTGTACATCGTCGCCTGCGGGCCGCGGATGTAGGGGGGAAAGCCGGGCAAGGTATCGGTCGCCGGCAGGTTTTTCAGGTCAGCCGCGGTATAGAGCGGCTTGACGACGATGCCTTCGGGAGTCTTCCAGCCGAGTGTGCCGAGATCGCCGCCCAGTGCCGAGCGCGCGGCTGCCTTCCGCCATGCCGAGATCGCTGGCGAATCGTCGTCGGAGGCTGTTGTCATCGAAGGACCGAATCGAGGTGTCGGCGTCGATTATCGCAGCGGCGGCGACGACAATCCCTGTCCATGGACAAGCCCGTCGTCTGCCTGATCGCCGCCGTCGCACGCGATGGCGGCATCGGTCATCGCGGGGCTCTGTTGACCCACATTCCCGAAGACCTGCGCCGATTCAAGCGGCTCACGCTCGGCTCGCCGGTCGTCATGGGCCGCAAGACTTGGCAGACCATCGGCCGGCCGCTGCCGGGGCGGCAGAACATCGTCATTACCCGCGATCCGCACTGGCACGCGGAGGGCGCAACGGTCGCGCCATCGCTGAACGTCGCGCTGGCGCTGGCACAGGACAAGGAAAGAGTCTTCGTCATCGGTGGCGCCGAAATCTACGCGCTGACCGTGCCCACCTCCGACGAACTCGAACTCACCGAGATCGACGCCGAGTTCCCGGCCGATGCGTTCTTTCCGAATTGGAACCGCGCCGATTTCAGGCAGACTTCACGCGAAGCGCATACGACGGTCGAGGGCTTGCGCTACAGCTTCGTCAGCTACAAGAGAGTCACCTAAGGGAGATCCAAGATGTCGGGTCACGGTTTTCACGCGCACGGTCCTCACGACCACGAACTCGAGCACCAGTCGCAAGCCGAGCCGCACGGCATGGCCGGTCACCTTGCCGTCGCCACGGCGATCATCGCCACGGTCGGCGCCATCTTCGCCTACATGGGAGGGCTCGCGCAGCTCAACGCCGGCCTCTACAAGAACGAGTCGGCGATCAAGAAGACCGAGGCGGCCAATCAGTGGGCGTTCTACCAGGCCAAGAGCAACCGGCAATATCTTTCCGAGCTCGCGGTCGAGATCGTGCCGGAGGCGCGCAGGGACTTCTATCGATCGGAGGCCGAGCGTCGCAAAGCGGAAAAGGCCGACATCCAGAAGAAGGCGGAGGCGCTCGAAAAGGAATCGGTCGAATGGGGCGAGAAGACCGAGCACCAGATCCACGAGGAGCATCGCTGGCAGCAGGCGACCACGGCGCTGCAGATCTCGATCGCCCTCGCCGCGATCGCCCTGCTGACCCGGAGCCGGCGCCTGCAGTACGGCGTCTATGGCGTGGCCTCCATCGGTATCGTGCTCGGCGTGCTCGCCTGGATGAGCGTCTAGCGTGCCGCTTGCTCACCCGGGCCGGCACTTCACCGGCCCGCGTGGGGCGATCGCTCGGACAGTCACTCGTACGTACACCGGCTCGCCTGAACATCGCAACGGCAAGTGGGCCTGATGTAGTGGATCGTCGCAAGCGGCTGTGCAAACCGCATACGGCGAAATCCGGCGCTTGAAAATCCGATATCCTGTCACTCGCATGACGCTGGCGGCATCCCGCCGCCGACAGCGCCTTTTCCTCCCCGACATTCGCAGCCACCCTTTGCGACGCTCCGGGACCAGTCACGCGACACGATCGAGTGCGAAGGATGACGCGAATGAGCCAGCCCGAACCGCTTCGTCTGCATGTGCCCGAGCCCACCGGCCGGCCGGGCCGTCGGACCGACTTTTCCTACCTCCACTTGTCGCCTGCCGGCGAAGTGCCCCGGCCGCCGGTGAACGCTCCGCCCATAGACACCACGAACCTGGCCTACACGCTGGTGCGCGTGCTCGACGCCGACGGCCGTGCCGTCGGCCCCTGGGCGCCGCGGATCGATGCTGATCGCCTGCGCGGCGGCTTGCGCGCAATGATGAAGACGCGCGCTTTCGACGCGCGCATGCTGATCGCGCAGCGGCAGAAGAAGATTTCGTTCTACATCCAGTGCCTGGGCGAAGAGGCGATCGCCACCGCGCATGCGCTGGCGCTGCAGCCCGGCGACATGTG
>JAYSMB010000028.1:0-4621 GCA_043725065.1 Burkholderiales bacterium | reverse complement strand
AGCATCTGGTTTTAAAATTGATGGTGGTTGTCGAAGATGATCGGCACCTGGCCGGCGACCACGTCGTTGAGCGCCGGGCCGGCGCCGCGGTACGGGATGTGCGTGACGAAGGTGCCCGAGAGGTTCTTGAACAGCTCCATCTGCAGGTGGCCGATGCCGCCGGTGCCCGAGCTGGCGTACGAGTACTTGCCCGGGTTCTTCTTCAGCTCGGCGAGAAAGCTCTTGTAGTCGCGCGCCGGAAAGCTCGGATGCACGGCGATCACGTTGGGCGTCGCCGCGACGTTGATGATCGGCGTGAAGTCGGTGATCGGGTTGTACGAAAGCTTCGGGTTGATGGCCGGGTTGGCGGCCGTCGTCGAGACCGTCGCCATGCCGAGCGAATAGCCGTCGGGCGCCGAGCGCGCGATGTCGGTCGCGCCGACCGAGCCGCCGCCACCGGCCCGGTTCTCGACGATCATGGTCTGACCGAGCGCGGCGCCGATCTTTTCCGAGACGACACGGGCGACGATGTCGGTCGTTCCACCCGGCGCAAACGGAACGACCAGGCGCACCGGCTTCGTCGGATAGTTCGATTGCGCCCAGCTCGCAGCGGGTGCTGTGGCAAGGGCTGCGGCGACGGCAAGCAGGGATCGGCGATGCAGCATGAAATTCGTCTCCGGGGCGTCTGGATTCGGTGAGAGGCGAGTCTAGGGGAAGCATCGACGCGTGGCCTCGGCAAAAGCCCCCGGCACGCCCGGCATACTCGTTCTCATGGCGAACCCGCTGCTGCTCGTTCCGGACTTTCTCCTGATCCTGCTCGGCTTCGTCATCTGCCGGCGCACCGCGCTCGATCGGCCGGTCTGGGAGGCGGCCGAACGGCTCGTCTACTTTTTGCTCTTTCCGGTGCTGCTCTTCAGCTCGATCGTGAAGAGCCCCTTGCAGGCGGGCCAGGCGGCGAGCCTCGCGACGGCAGGCGTGGCCACGACCCTCATCGGCATCGCCGTCGCGCTTGCCATCGGCCGCTGGCCGGGCGTCGACCAGCGCCTGCACGCCTCGGGTGCGCAGACGGCCTACCGCTTCAACTCCTACGTCGCGCTGGCCGTGGCCGAGCGGCTCTACGGCGCGCAGGGACTGGCGTGGATGGCCTTGCTCATCGCCCTGAGCGTGCCGCTCTGCAACGTTGCCGCGGTCTGGCCGCTGGCCCGCCACGGCGGCCACTCCACCCTGCGCGAGATCGCGCACAACCCGCTCATCATCGCCACGGTGCTCGGGTTCGTCGCCAACGCCCTCGGCCTCGTCCTTCCCGACACGCTGGCCACGGTCTTGCAGCGCATCGGCCTCGCCGCCCTGCCGCTCGGCCTGATGGCAGTCGGCGCCGGCCTCGCCTTCGGCGGGCTGAAGGCGGCACCGCGACTGGCGACGGCGCTGCTCGGCATCCGTCATGCGCTGATGCCGATGGTGGCGATCGGCCTGGCGCTGGCCCTGCACCTGGCGCCGGAGCAGCGCAGCATCGTCGTCCTGTTCGGTGCCTTGCCGACGTCCGCGGCCTCCTACGTGCTCGCCGCGCGCATGGGCGGCGACGGCGGCTACGTCGCCGGCCTGGTCACGGTCTCGACGTTGCTCGGCATGCTGAGCGTGCCGCTCTGGCTCGGCGTGCTGGGGGCGCTCACCAGGACGGCTTGAGCCGAACGGCGCGATCCGCTGGTCAGGCGATGCTCGCCGCGGCCGGCATCTGTGCCAGCGCCCAATCGATGTGCCCGCGCACCAGCGGGCTCGCGTCGCCCTGCCGCGCGCGCAGGGCCGCCGCGATCGCCTCGCTGCCGGTCGAGCGCAAGGCATTGCCGAGAGCGACCGCGAGGTTGCGCTGCCACCGCTCGAAGCCGATGCGGCGGATCGCGCTGCCTTCGCTGCGCTGCAGGAAGGTCGCTTCGTCCCAGGCCCACAGGTCGAGCAGGCGCGGATCGTCGAAGGCCGGCCGCGCATCGAAGTCGGCGAGCGGACTCGCCTTCGCGTACTTGTTCCAGGGACAGACGAGCTGGCAGTCGTCGCAGCCGTAGATGCGGTTGCCGATGGCGGCGCGAAACTCGACCGGGATCGCTTCCTTCAACTCGATCGTCAGGTAGGAGATGCAGCGCCGCGCGTCGAGCCGGTAGGGGCCGACGATGGCCTGAGTCGGGCAGACCTCGATGCATGCGGTGCAGCTGCCGCAATGCGGCTCGATCGGCGGCGTCGAAGGGAGCACCAGATCGACGTAGATCTCGCCGAGGAAGAACATCGAGCCGGCCTCGCGATCGAGCGCGAGGGTGTGCTTGCCGCGCCAGCCGAGACCGCTTTTCGCGGCCAGCTCGACCTCGAGCACAGGCGCCGAATCGGTGAAGACGCGATGGCCGAACGGCCCGATCGCATCGGCCAGGCGATCGGCGAGCTGTTGCAGCCGGCCGCGCGAGACCTTGTGATAGTCGCGACCACGCGCATAGATCGCGACCGCCGCCTGCTCCGCATCGCCGATGCGCTGCCACTCGAGCGCCTGCCAGCCCGGAGCGGTCGCGCGCGGCAGGTAGTCGAGACGGGCCGTCACGACGCTGAGCGTGCCCGGCACGAGCTCGGCCGGCCGCGCGCGCTTCAGGCCATGCGACGCCATGTAGTCCATCGCGCCATGAAAACCGTTGTCCAGCCAGGCGAGCAGAGGCGCTTCGGCCGAGGCAAGATCGATATCGGCCACCCCGATCTGGGAAAATCCGAGCTCGCGGCCCCAGCCTCGCAATTGCGCGAGCACCGTTTCACCATCAAGGACACGAGAGTCGCTCATTGCAGTCGTCGATTCTAGGAACCCGGAACCTGCGCTGGCCCGACGAGGCCACGTGTGCCGCAACCGCCGTCCGATTGGCCGCGCGGCCCGGGCTCGGCGACGCCTTCATCGAGCTGCACGGCCCGCTCGGCGCCGGCAAGACGACCTTCGTTCGTCACTTGCTGCACGCCCTCGGCATCGAAGGCGCGATCAAGAGCCCCACCTATGCGTTGATGGAGCCGTATGTTGCCGACGCCGCGCACGGCGGCTACACCATCGCCCACTTCGACTTCTATCGCTTCGACGACGCCCAGGAGTGGGAAGACGCGGGCTTTCGCGAGGTCTTCGCGAACCCCGGCCTGAAGCTTGTCGAATGGCCGGAGAAGGCGGCCGAGCTGCTGCCGCGCTGTGACCTGCGCCTCGACATCGCGCCCGATGACAACGGCAGCATGCGGCACGTGCGCATCGAGGCGATGACGCCGCGCGGCGAGGCCCTGCTGCCATGAGCCTCGCCCGGCCGCCCGAAGAGGCTCATTCCCGCCCGGCGGGACCGGCCGCAGGCCGTAGGGTGCACCAATGACCTCGCGCCGCGCCGCGCTGCGCGCCATGGGCACGCTGGCCCTGACGCTCGGCGCGCGCGAGCTCGCCTTCGGCGCCGCCATCGTCGCGGTGCGCGTCTGGCCGGCCGACGAGTACACGCGCATCACGATCGAGTCCGACGCCGCGCTGACGCAAAAACACTTTCTCGCCGAGAACCCGGCCCGCCTGGTCATCGACGTCGACGGCCTCGAGCTCAGCCCGCAGCTGCGCGAGCTGGTCGGCAAGGTCAAGCCCGACGATCCCTTCATCGCCGGCGTGCGCGTCGGCCAGAGCCAGCCGCGCGTGGTGCGCCTCGTCATCGACCTGAAGCAGGCGACGGCGCCGCAGCTGTTCACGCTCGAGCCGGTCGCCGCCTACCGCTATCGGCTCGTGTTCGATCTGCATCCAGTACAGGAGCCCGATCCGCTGCTGGCACTGATCCGCGACAAGGAGCAGGCCGAGCGGAAGGCGGCGCAGGCGGTGCAGGACGCACTCGGCGACTTTCTCGCCCGCATGAACGCGGCCAGCGCCGTCGCCGCGGCGACGCCGGCCTCGGTGCCCCGCCCCGTTCCCGCGCTGCCGCTGCCGCCAGTCGTCGCGCCGGCCGTGACGCAAGCCAGGATCGATCGCCTCGTCGTCATCGCCCTCGACCCCGGTCACGGCGGCGAGGACCCGGGCGCGACCGGGCCGAGCGGGCTGCGCGAGAAAGACGTCGTGCTGGCCATCGCCATGCTGCTGCGCGACCGCATCAACGCCAACCCGGCGATGCGTGCGATGCTGACCCGCGATGCCGACTTCTTCGTGCCGCTGCACGAGCGGGTGAAGAAAGCGCGCCGGGTGCAGGCCGACCTGTTCGTGTCGATCCATGCCGATGCGTTCGTCTCCCCCGACGCGCGCGGCTCGTCGGTGTTCGCGCTGTCCGAACGCGGCGCGTCGTCGACGGCCGCGAAGTGGCTCGCCAACAAGGAGAACTCGGCCGACCTGATCGGCGGCGTCAACATCGCGACACGCGACCGGCAGCTCGCAGGCGTGCTGCTCGACCTGTCGACGACCGCGCAGATCAACGACAGCCTCAAGCTCGGCAACGCGGTGCTGCGCGAGATCGGTGGCATCAACCGGCTGCACAAGGGCGAGGTCGAGCAGGCCGGCTTCGCAGTGCTGAAGGCGCCGGACATCCCCGGGGTCGAGCGCGATGGTGATGATGCGGGCGACGGACGGCGGCTTCTTCGCGAACGCGTCGCCACGGTCGGGACGACCGTTGTCCGCGGCCAGCGG
>JAYSMB010000027.1:0-4335 GCA_043725065.1 Burkholderiales bacterium | reverse complement strand
AGAGTCCAAATCGATCTTCGCAGGACCCGACGCACCCCACAGCATGCCCACCCCCGCCAACCCGACGGCACTGGCGCAGCAGGCGAGGCGGTCTTATGTGGAGCGACTGCTCGGCGGCCTGCCGGCCGTGGTGGCGGCGGTCGATCAGGGCGCGCGAACGCTGGCTGCCTCGGTGGCCGAACCCGCCATCGGCATGAGGCGGCGCGAGTTGATCCCCACGCTGCAAGGGACCTTGCCGCTCTGGCTGCAGGGCATGACGACGCTGCTGCGTGCCTCTGTCACCACCGGCACCGTGCCGCAGACGCGTCTCGGCGAGCTCCCTGTGACGGCGGGCGGCAATCGGTCGGGCAGCAAGCTGAGCCTGGTCGACGACGACACCATCGAGCACGAGATCCTGAGCTCGCGCCTGGCGCTGGCGATGATGGATCGCGCGTCCTGGGAATTCACCGATCTGCGCTCGCGCATGAACGTGCTCGAAGGCCGCGACGAGCTCGAGACCAACGACGTCCTGCGTCCGCATGTGCTGGCCCGCGTTGTCACCAATTCCTGGCTCGCCGCGCCGCTCGGCTTCGACGCCTGGCGACTGCTGCAGACGGTGCTGCACGACGAACTCTCGCACTTTGCCGAAGAAACGTACCACGAGACCAATCGTTTCCTGCTGGCGCGCCACGTGCTGCCCGAGGTCGATCTGCGGCCCTTCATCCGTCGCTCGAACCACGGCGGCGCGTCGACGCGATCGGGATCGACCGGTGGCTTCGGCACGCCGACAGGAACCGCACCGCATAGTCCCACCGACTTCCAGCAATCGGTGATGAAGCCGCCGAAAGAGACGCACGAGGTCGGCGAAGAGACGCGCATGATGACCCGCGCCGCGGGGCTGGCGCGCGGCCCCGACCAGGCCGAAGCGGTACTCGGCAGGTTGAATCGGCTCGTGAGCCGGCAGCTGCCCGAGTTCGCGAACACCTCGCAGGCCGCGCAGCCGGCCTCGCCGCGCCTCAACGCCGCGATCTCGCAGGCGCAGGAAAGTGTCGCCCGGCGGCTCGCCAACGCTGCCGCCGCGGCAGCGAGCAGCGGCGCGCCAGCGGTGGGCACCCCGGCCTTGCTGGAGGAACTGCACCAGAGAAAGCAGGCGCTCAAGGCCGCGGCGGCAACGCCGGTCGAGCGGGCAACGATCGAGATCGTCGCCCTGCTGTTCCAGAGCATCCTCATGGAAGACGCGATTCCGGCCTCGGTGCGCGTTTGGTTCGCGCGGCTGCAGATGCCGGTCTTGCGCGTTGCCGTGTCGGAGCCCGACTTCTTTGCCACCGTGGAGCATCCGGCGCGCCGCCTGATCGACCGCATGGGCTCGTGCGTTATGGGCTTCGACTCGGGCAGCCGCGCGGTCGGCGATCTGCTCGAAAGAGAAATCAAGCGCGTGGTCCAGGTTGTCGAGGCCTATCCCGACACAGGGCGGCGCGTGTTCCAGACGGTCCTCGCCGAGTTCGAGAAATTTCTTGAGCACTACTTCAAGAACGAAAACGAGGCGTCGATGAAGGGGGTCTCGCTGGCGCAGCAGGTCGAGCAACGCGAGACCATGGCGATCCAGTACACCATCGAGCTGCGCAAGATGCTCAACGACGTGCCGGTGCAGGAAGGCGTTCGCGAATTCCTGTTCCACGTGTGGGCCGACGTGCTCGCGACGACGGCGGTCAAGGGAGGCGGCTCCGACGCCGTCAAGGAAATGAAGCGGGCCGCCGCCGACCTGATCTGGTCGGCGAGCGCCAAAGTCTCACGCAGCGAGCGTGCCGAAGTGATCCGGCGCCTGCCGCCGCTGCTCAAGACCTTGCGCGAAGGCATGGACGAAGCCGGCATCCCGCTGCCCAAGCAGGACGAACACATCCAGCGCCTCAACAACTCGCTCGCGGCCGCGTTCACCGCCAAGGCCGCCGCGATCTCGCACGAGCGCCTCGAAGAGCTGATGCAGCGTCTGGAAACCCTCGAAGAGCTGTTGCCCGAGGCCGAGCAGGTCGACATCGACGAGTCGCTGGTCATGGATCTGTCCGGCCACGAGAGTTCCGAGCTCGAGGTGGTGGCTGAAGGGGGTTCGATGCCGACGCCGGCGATGCTCTCGTGGGCGCGCGAACTGCAGGTTGGCAGCTGGTACATGCTCGACTATCGCAACCGCAACGAGGCCGTGCAGCTCGCGTGGCAAGGCATGCGCCGCCAGCTCACCTTGTTTGTCTCGCCGCAAGGCCGCGGCGTGCTGTTCCAGCAGCATCGCCTCGCCGCTTTTCTGCAGGCCGGACTGCTCGTGCCGGCTCAGGACGAAGCGCTCACCGTGCGCGCGACTCGCAGCGCGATGGCCAAGCTCGACGGAGATCCGAGCCGCTTGCTCGGCTAGTGAATCAAGCGGTCTTCTTCGGCGACGAACAGCTCGTCGAGGATCAGCGCATCGGGCTCTTCGCCCAGGCTCCAGAAGACCATCAGGACGATGATCTTCAGGTCTTCAAGATCCAGCGGCCCGCCCGGAATCGCGCTCGCCCGGTCGATCACCATCTCACGCATTTGCGGCGGCAAGACGCCGGCCGATTCGAGAAACGTGATGAAGCCGATCGACTGCTCGCCCAGGTGCTCGAGTTCGGCCGGCACGTAGATGCGAAGGCTGTCTTCCTGCTGCTCGCCGACGCGCGCTTCGGCCGCGGCGGCGACGCCGTCGAGCCAGGACAACGCGTCTTCGATTTCCTCGGATTCGAAGCCGACCGAGCTGAGCTTTCGCGTCAACTGCTCGTGCTCGGGGCACGCATCGGGGCGCCAGTAGTTCTCGTAGAGATACACGAGCACATCGAACATGAATTGACTATACCCGAGCGATCTTGCCCGACATGGGACTGCGGACGAACGGCGAGGGCGGAGTCGAATCCGGGCGATTCAACCGCGTTCGACGCGCTGGAACACCTGGCCGGGCAGCCGGGCGACCCGGCCTTCGAGCTCGAGGTCGAGCAGGCGTGTCGCGAGCTCGGCGGCGCCTTGCCCGGTGCGGGCGACCAGCGCGTCGAGACCGATCGGGTCGAAGCCGAGCGCGGCGAGCAACGGGTCTTCCTTTGCGGCAGCGTCCGACATCGCCGGTGCGGGTGCCGTGCCTGTTCGGGGGCGCGCGGCGGCGAACTCTTCGAGGATGTCGGCCGCGCTGTCGACCAGCTTGGCGCCTTGCTTCAAGAGTGCGTTGCAGCCGCGCGCCTGGGGCGAATGGATCGAGCCGGGAATCGCGAACACCTCGCGGCCGGCCTCGAGCGCCAGCCGTGCCGTGATCAGCGAGCCCGATTGCAGGGCGGCCTCGACCACCAGCGTGCCGCGCGCCAGCCCGGCGATGATGCGATTTCGAATCGGGAAATTCTCGGGCAGCGATGGCGTGCCGATCGAGAACTCGCTGACGATCAGGCCCGCGGCGGCGATGCGGTGTGCGAGCGCCCGGTGCCGCGCCGGGTAGACACGGTCGAGCCCGGTGCCGACGACGGCGATCGTGCCGCCCTCGGCGCCCTCGCTGGACGCTCCTTCCAGTGCGCCCTCGTGCGCCGCGCCGTCGATGCCGAGCGCCAGCCCCGAGACGATCACGAGGCCGGCCCGGCTCAGGTAAGCAGCGAAGGCGCGCGCGTTCTCGAGCCCCTGCGCCGTCGGGTTGCGACTGCCGACGATGGCGATCGAGTCGGCCGCGAGCAGCTCGGCCCGGCCCTTGGTGTAGAGCAGCGTCGGTGGATCGGCGGTTTGCAAGAGCGCCTCGGGGTAGCGAGGATCACCGAGGACGAGGATGTGGCGCGCCGCCGCATCGGTCGCCGTGGCGCCGCCGAGCCAGGCAACCGTGGCCTCGAGCAACTCCGCGAAGCCCGGCGGTTCGATGGCCAGCGCCGACGCGACGGGTGCGCCGACGATCGCCCTGCGCGCCTCGCTCGAGGCGCCGAGCACGGCTTCGGGCGAACCAAACTCGGCGAGCAGGCGTCGCGCCGACTCGCGCCCGACGCCGGGCGTTTCGACCAGGCGCAGCCAGGCGGCGAGTTCGTCGCGATCGATCACCGAAGGCTCCCGGGGGCGGGCGGCACAGGACCGGAACGGTCGCGCCGGGGTCGCGGCAATGCCGCTCCGTTCAAGGCTGCGTGAAGCGGTCGCCGGGCGAGACCGGCTCCTTCACATTGAGGATGAGCGCATACGACATGCGCTGGAAGACCCGGAACACGAACAGGATGCCGTGCCGCTCGTCGGGCAGTTTGATTTTCGGCCGATCCTTGTCGGTGCGGTCGACGACCACTTTGCCGTCGCGATACAGCGCCAACACATGGCCGCGCTCGATGCCGTCGTTGGCGC
>JAYSMB010000026.1:0-2386 GCA_043725065.1 Burkholderiales bacterium | reverse complement strand
CAGTATGCGCAACAGGTCAAGGCCACCGCCGACGCAAGTGCGGAGATCGCGCGTCGCATGCAGGCTGTCGGCAACTTCAGCAAGCTCCAGCGCGCACGTGAGCAGGCCTTCTCGGCCGATGCCGTGACTCAACTGGCTCGATCGATGCAGGCAAGGCAGAGCACCCGCGAAGCGTTGGTGCGTGCCCTGGGACTCAGCGACCAGCAGGCTACCTCGCTGAAGCTTCCCGATCGTCTGCGCGATCTCCCGGCTGCGCCGCGCGACGAGAGCTCCGTCGCTCAGGCGGCGATGGAACAGCGCCTCGACGTCCGGCTGGCCCGCGCCAACCTCGACTTCACCGCGCGCGAGCAGGGGCTGACGACGGTGACGAGCTTCGTCAACGCGTTCGAGGTCGGAGTGAAGCAGGACAAGGAGACCGGCTTGTCCCGCCAGAGGGGCTACGACCTTTCTGTGCAGCTGCCGATCTTCGACTTCGGCGACGCGGCGCGCTCTCGAGCCCAGTCGACCTACATGGCGGCCTTCTATCGCACCGCGCAGTTGACGGTCGATGCTGGTTCCCAGGTTCGCGAGACCTACGGCGCCTACCGGACCGCCTACGACATCTCGAAGCACTACCGCGACGAGATCGTGCCGCTGCGCAAGACCATCGCCGAGGAAAACGTGCTTCGCTACAACGGCATGCTGATCGGCGTCTTCGAGCTGCTCGCCGATTCGCGCGAACAGATCGGCAGTGTCATCCAGGCGATCGACGCGCAGCGCGACTTCTGGCTGGCCGATGCCGCTCTGCAGGCCGCACTGATCGGCCGACCGATGAACGCGATGTCTGCCCGCAGAACGGAAACCCCATGACAACGAACCGACGCAATTTCCTGCTCGGCGGCGCCGCGACCGCGGTGGCCGCGTCGAGTGTCAGCAAGGTCGCGATGGCTGCATTGCCCGAGCCCGTATCGCAGGCGACACCCGACACGATGCCGCCGCGGGTTCCCGACACCGGCCGTCACTACAACCCCGTTGTCACCCTGAACGGCTGGACGCTGCCCTGGCGCATGAACAACGGCGTCAAGGAGTTCCATCTTGTCGCCGAGCCCGTGGTGCGCGAGATGGCGCCGGGGTTCAAGGCGCATCTGTGGGGCTACAACGGCCAGTCACCCGGCCCAACGATCGAGGTTGTCGAAGGCGATCGGGTGCGCATGTTCGTTACGAACAGACTGCCCGAGCGGACGACGATCCACTGGCACGGACAGCGCTTACCGAACGGCATGGACGGCGTGGCCGGGCTGACGCAGCCGGCCATCGAGCCCGGTAAGACCTTCGTCTACGAATTCGTCGCCCGGCGGCCCGGAACTTTTATGTACCACCCGCACGCCGACGAGATGACGCAGATGGCGATGGGAATGATGGGCTTCTGGGTGACCCACCCGAAGGCCGCGCACCCCCTCATCGCAGAAGTTGATCGCGACTTCGTCTTTTTGCTGAACGCCTACGACATCGAGCCGGGCGCCTACACGCCAAAAATCATGACGATGCTCGACTTCAACCTGTGGTCGTGGAACAGCCGCATCTTTCCGGGCATCGACTCGCTCAACGTCCGACAGAACGACCGGGTACGCATCCGCGTCGGCAACCTGACGATGACGAACCACCCGATGCACATCCACGGGCACGAGTTCTCCGTCACCGGAACCGACGGCGGGCCGACGCCGAAGTCCGCGCGCTGGCCCGAGGTCACGACGGATGTGGCGGTCGGGCAGATGCGCCAGCTCGAGTTCATCGCCGATGCCGAGGGCGACTGGGCCTTCCACTGCCACAAGAGCCATCACACCATGAACGCCATGGGGCACGAGGTGCCGACCATGATCGGCGTCGAGCACCGGGGCGTAGTCAGCGAGATCAACAAGCTGATTCCCGACTACATGGTCATGGCCGAGCGCGGCATGGCCGACATGACTGAGATGGAAATGCCCGTCCCCGACAACACGGCGCGAATGATGGGCGGCGAAGGCCCATTCGGCTCGGTCGAGATGGGTGGCATGTTCAGCGTCATCAAGGTTCGGGCCGGCCAGAAACCGGGCGATTACGCGGATCCGGGTTGGTACAAGCACCCGCCGGGGACCAACGCCTTCGAGTGGACAGGCTCGCTCGCCGAGCCGTCGCGTTTCGCCTCGGAGGGCGGGCAGTCGATGCCCTCCCGCGGCAAGCCAGCGCGCGAGATCGAAGTGCAGATTCGCAAACCCACCGGCCACATGGAGCACTGAGTGCTCGGCCCCGTTTTTCACCCGAAAGGAATGATCCGATGAAACCCAGATTCACTGCCACGGTCCTGCTCGCTGGACTCATGGCGGCCGGCCTCGCGTTCGCTGATGGCAAGGATGACCATGCGACGAAG
>JAYSMB010000025.1:0-3575 GCA_043725065.1 Burkholderiales bacterium | reverse complement strand
TGATCGAGTTCCTCGACTCGGTCTCCCTGAAAAAGCTGGTCGACGAGCAGATCGCCAAGGGCATCTCGATCGAAGAGCATCCGGTCAGGCGGGCGATCTCGACCCAGCCGGTAGTCAAGCCGATCAAGATCACGGCGCCGAATTCGGTGTTCGCGCTTGGAGCGGCGTTCTCGAAGTAGTTTTCTGCCATGGACATGACCCCGCACTTCCCGATCTACATGGATTACGGCGCGACGACGCCGGTCGATCAGCGCGTCGTCGACGCGATGATTCCGTGGTTGCGCGAGCATTTCGGCAACCCGGCGTCGCGCAGCCATGCGTGGGGATGGGAAGCGGAAGCGGCGGTCGAGAAGGCGCGCGAACAGGTCGCCGAGCTGATCGGCGCCGATCCGCGCGAGATCATCTGGACCTCGGGCGCGACCGAATCCGACAACCTCGCCCTGAAAGGTGCGGCGCAGTTCTACAAGGCGCGCGGCAAACACCTGGTGACCGTCAAGACCGAGCACAAAGCGGTGCTCGACACGATGCGCGAGCTGGAGCGGCAGGGCTTCGAGGTGACGTACCTCGACGTCGAAGAAGACGGTCTGCTTGACTTCGACAAGCTCAAGGCGGCGCTGCGGCCCGACACGATCCTCGTATCCGTCATGTACGTGAACAACGAGATCGGCGTCATCCAGGACATCCCGGCGATCGGCAAGCTGTGTCGCGAGAAGGGCATCATTTTTCACGTCGACGCCGCGCAGGCGACCGGCAAGGTGCGGATCGACCTGGCGACTCTGCCGGTCGACCTGATGAGCCTGGCGTCGCACAAGACCTATGGGCCCAAGGGAATCGGCGCGCTCTACGTGCGACGCAAGCCGCGCGTTCGCATCGAAGCGCAGATGCACGGTGGCGGCCACGAGCGCGGCATGCGCTCGGGCACCTTGCCGACGCATCAGATCGTCGGCATGGGCGAGGCGTTCCGGATCGCGCAGCAAGAGATGGGCACGGAAAGCGAACGCATCCGCATGCTGCACAGGAAGCTCGTCGACGGCCTGTCGGGCATCGAGCAGACCTTCTTGAACGGCGACCCGGATCAGCGGGTGCCGCACAACGTGAACATGTCGTTCAACTTCGTCGAGGGCGAGTCCTTGATCATGGGCGTCAAGGGCATCGCCGTGTCGTCGGGCTCGGCCTGCACCTCGGCGAGCCTCGAACCGAGCTACGTGCTCAGGGCGCTCGGCCGCAGCGACGAGCTGGCCCATTCGAGCCTGCGCATGACGATCGGCCGGTTCACGACCGAAGAAGAAATCGACTACGTGGTGTCCACCTTGAAGGATCGTGTCGCGCGGTTGCGGGAACTCTCGCCACTGTGGGACATGTTCAAGGAAGGCGTCGACATCAGTTCCATCCAGTGGGCGGCTCACTGAGCCGCCACCGGAAGTACCAGGAGAAAAGTCATGGCATACAGCGCGAAAGTCGTTGAGCACTACGAGAACCCTCGCAATGTCGGCTCTTTCGACAAGGGCGACGAGACGGTCGGCACCGGCATGGTCGGCGCGCCGGCCTGCGGCGACGTGATGAAGCTGCAGATCAAGGTCAACCCCGAAACAGGGCTGATCGAAGACGCCAGGTTCAAGACCTACGGCTGCGGCTCGGCGATCGCCTCGAGCTCGCTCGTCACCGAATGGGTAAAGGGCAAGTCGCTCGACGAAGCCCTGACGATCAAGAACACGCATATCGCCCAAGAGTTGGCCTTGCCGCCGGTGAAGATCCACTGCTCGATCCTGGCCGAAGACGCGATCAAGGCCGCGGTGAGCGACTACAAGGCGAAGAACGCGGGCGAGCGCGCGCGGCAGCCCATGGCGACCACGAGCCACTGACATGGCGGTGACCCTGACCGAAGCGGCGGCCCGCCACGTCACGCGCTACCTCGGTACACGGGGCAAGGGCGTCGGCGTTCGCCTGGGCGTGAAGACGACCGGTTGTTCGGGTCTGGCCTACAAGCTCGAATACGCCGATGCGTTCGCGCCCGAGGATATGGTCTTCGAGGACCACGGCGTCAAGGTCATCGTCGATCCGAAGAGCCTGCCCTACATCGATGGCACCGAGCTGGATTTCGCCCGCGAAGGTCTGAACGAAGGCTTCAGGTTTCACAACCCGCGCGAGAAAGATCGCTGCGGTTGCGGCGAGTCGTTTCGGGTGTAGGGCGCCGCCCTCGAATCAGCGGGCCCGCTGCGCGGGCCTTTCTCTTTTTTGACCATGTCTTTCGACAGCGACGATTTCGCCCTTTTCGGTTTGCCGCGCCGCTTTGCGCTGGATCAGGCGGAACTCGCGTCCCGCCGGCGCGCGCTGCATTCTGAAGTGCACCCGGACCGTTTTGCCGCCGGCGGCGCTTCGGCTCAGCGCGTGGCGATGCAGTGGGCGGTTCGCGTCAATGAGGCCTTCGACCGGTTGAAGAATCCCTTAAAGCGTGCCGCCTACTTGTGCGAGTTGAACGGGGTTGCCATCGACGCCGAAGACAACACCGCCATGCCGCCCGAATTCCTGATCCAGCAGATGGCATGGCGCGAAGCGCTCGACGATGCGGCGACGCACGCCGCCGTCGATGCGATCGCGAGCGACATCGGCGCCCATCGGCGCGCGGCGTATGAAGGGCTCGCCCGAACTCTGGACGAATCCGCCGACTACGTCCGGGCGGCGCGGCAGGTGAGGGCGCTGATGTTCGTCGAGCGCTTCACGAACGACCTGAGCGACCGGCTCGAATCGATGGAGGCCTGAGCGTGGCCTTGCTGCGGATCTCCGAGCCCGGTGCGTCGCCCGAGCCGCATCAGCGGCGCCATGTCGTCGGCATCGACCTCGGCACGACGCATTCGCTGGTTGCCGCGGTGCGCAATGGCCTCGCCGAGTGCCTTCCCGACGCCGAAGGTCGCGTGATCCTGCCTTCGGCGGTTCGCTATCGGGACGACGGTCGAACCGAAATCGGCCAGCCCGCGATCGATCACGCGGTCGCGGACCCGCGCAACACGATCGTCTCGGTGAAGCGTCTGATGGGTCGGGGTCGCGCCGACGTTGGCGCCAGCCTGCCCTATGACTTCGTCGAAGCGCCCGGCATGGTCCGAATCAATACGGCGGCGGGTGTCAAGTCGCCGGTCGAGATTTCGGCCGAGATCCTCGCTACCTTGCGGCAGCGTGCGGAAGACACTTTCGACGACGATCTGTTCGGCGCCGTCGTTACCGTGCCGGCCTATTTCGACGACGCACAGCGCCAGGCGACCAAGGATGCGGCCGAGCTCGCCGGCCTGCGCGTATTGCGCCTCATCAGCGAACCGACCGCTGCGGCCATCGCCTATGGCCTGGACAACGCTTCCGAAGGCCTTTTCGCCGTCTACGACCTGGGCGGCGGCACCTTCGACATCTCGCTGCTGCGGATGACCAAGGGCGTATTCGAAGTGGTGGCGACGGGCGGCGATTCGGCTCTGGGTGGCGACGACATCGACGCCGCCTTCGCCGCGTGGGCGCTCGACAAAGGCGGCCGCTCCGCTGCGAGCCCGCACGATCTTCGAGCCGCGACCGTCGCGGCACGTGCCGCGAAA
>JAYSMB010000024.1:0-3134 GCA_043725065.1 Burkholderiales bacterium | reverse complement strand
GTCGCCGCGACGAGCGATCCCTTGAGGCCGCAGGCGGCGAGCATGGCGAGCGTCGCCGCGGCGATGGCCACGCGCGCTACCGTCCCGGCCTGGCCCACTACACTCGCCTCGCGCTGCTGCATGCGGCGATTTTATCGATCATGGCCAGCGAACCCGAACGACTCACCGACGCCGACTACGACAGCCGTGCCCTCGCCGCACTCGCCGCCGTGGAAGCGACCGTCGATCGCCTGCTCGACGAGGATGTCATCGACATCGATGCGAGCCGTACCGGCGGCCTGCTCGAGCTGCGCTTTGCGGGCGGCGGCACCATCGTCATCAACACCCAGCCGCCGTTGCACGAGCTCTGGCTCGCCGCGCCTTCGGGCGGGTTTCATTTCAGGGCCGTGGGCGGGCGCTGGATCGACGGTCGCGATGGCGGCGAGTTCTTCGCCGTCCTGTCGGCCTGCGCCGGCGAGCTGGGAGGCAAGGCGATCCGCTTCGAAGGCTGAAGCCGAGGCTCGGCCGCGGCCTCAGCGCTTGCGGAACAGGTCGAGGATCGAGTTGCGTTCCTCTTCGCTTGGCGCGACCGGCGCCTTGTCCTCGAGGCCGACGCTGCTCACGCCGGCGCCGCGCGCGTACTCCTCGTAGTACCACTCGCCGCCGACGTTGACGACGCCTTCCGGCGTGCTCGGCTCCTGCACTGGCACGCCTTTGAGGACCGTACTCATGTAGTCGATCCAGATCGGCAGCGAGAGGCCGCCGCCGGTCTCGCGGTCGCCGAGTTTTCTCGGCTGGTCGTAGCCCATCCAGACGACCGCGACGACGTTCCTCTGCCAGCCCGCGAACCAGGCGTCGAGCGCGTCGTTGGTGGTTCCGGTCTTGCCGTAGATGTCGGGGCGCTTGAGGGCGGCGCCGGCCTTGGCCGCGGTCGCGCCGGCGTCGTGGGTGACGGACTGCAGCAGGCTGGTCATCATGAAGGCGTTGCGCGCGTCGAGCGTGCGCATCGATTCGTCGAGGGGGGCGATGCGCGCCTCGTTGATGAGGTGGCCCTTCGAATCGGTGATCCGGCTGATCAGCGCCGGATTGACCCGGTAGCCGCCGTTGGCGAAGACGCTGTAGGCCGAAGCCATCTGCAGCGGCGTGACCGAGCCGGCACCGAGCGCCATCGTCAGGTAGGCGGGGTGCTTTTCCGCGTCGAAGCCGAAGCGGGTGATCCACTGTTGCGCGTAGGCCGGGCCGATCGCCTTCAGGATGCGGATCGAAATCAGGTTCTTCGAGCGCAGCAGGCCCTGTCGCATCGTCATCGGGCCGTCGAACTTGCCGTCGTAGTTCTTCGGCTCCCACGGCTGGCTGCCGGTTGCGCCGGCGTCGAAGAAGAGCGGCGCGTCGTTGATGACGGTCGCCGGCGCGAAGCCCTTCTCGAGCGAGGCCGAGTAGATGAAGGGCTTGAAGCTCGAGCCCGGCTGCCGCCAGGCCTGCGTCACGTGGTTGAACTTGCTCTTCGAGTAGTCGAAGCCGCCGACCATGGCGCGGACCGCGCCGGTGCGCGGGTCGAGCGCGACAAAGGCGCCTTCGACTTCGGGCAACTGCGTGATCGACCAGTCGCCTTTTGCGCTGCGGATTAGTCGGACGACTGCGCCCGGGCGGATCTGCGTCTTCGGATTGGCCTTCGCGGCGAGCGCCGATGCGGCCGGCTTGAGCCCGTCGCCGACGATCGTCAGCGACTGGCCGTTCTGCAGCACCGCGACCACCTTCTTCGCCGACGCCTCGATCACGACCGCCGCCTTCAACTCGTCGTTGTCGGGAAAGTCCTGCAGCGCTTCGGCGACGCGGGCGTCGATCTCCATCGGGTCGGCCGGCAAATCGACGTAGTCCTCCGGGCCGCGATAGATCTGGCGCCGCTCGTAGTCGAGGATGCCCTTGCGCAGGGCATGGTAGGCGAGGGTCTGTTCGGAGGAATCGAGCGTCAGCCAGACGTTGAGGCCGCGGGTGTAAGCCTCGGGGCCGTATTGGTTGAAGATCATCTGCCGTGCCTGTTCGGCCACGTACTCGGCGTGCACCGCCACTTCCGAGGGGGCGCGGTACTTGAGGACCTGCTTCATGGCCGCGTCGTGCTGCTCCGGGCTGATGAAGCCGTTCTCGAGCATGCGATCGATGATGTAGCGCTGGCGGATCGTCGCCCGCTCGGGATTGACGATCGGGTTATTGGCCGAAGGCGCCTTGGGCAAGCCGGCGAGCATGGCCGCCTCGGCCACGGTGATGTCCTTCAGCGGGTGGCCGAAATAGATTTCGGTCGCCGACGCGAACCCGTAAGCGCGCTGGCCGAGCGCGATATGGTTCATGTAGACCTCGAGAATCTGTTCTTTCGTGAGCAGCGTCTCGATCTTCAGCGAGAGCAACATCTCGTAGATCTTGCGAGTAAATGTTTTCTCGGAAGAGAGATAGAAATTGCGCGCCACCTGCATCGTGATCGTTGACGCGCCTTGAGCGCTGCGCGCCTCGCCGAAGTTGGCGAGGCCGGCACGGATCACGCTCATGTAGTTGACGCCGCTGTGCTTGTAGAACTTCGCGTCCTCGGCCGCGAGCACCGCGTCCTGCATCACCTTCGGGATCTCGCCGATCGGTACGAAGTTGCGTCGCTCTTCGCCGAATTCCCCCAGCAGCACGCCATCGGAGGAGAAAACGCGCATCGGCAATTTCGGCCGGTAGTCGGTGAGGCTGCCGATCTCGGGCAGGTTCGGATACGACACCGCGAGCGCGATCGCCGCGAGCAGGACGACCGCGACCGCGGCCGCCGCAGCGAGACCCAACAGGCCCGCGATCAGTCGCAGCAGAACCCGAGCCCAGGTCGGCAAGGAGGATGCGGTTTGGCTGCCGCGATCCGCCCGCGGGCGGTCTTCGCTGTTGGATTCGCTCACACGGTGGCCTGCATCGAAGGGGCATTATAGAAACCGGCGCTTTCGGGATCGCTCGTCGCGGGCATCACCGAGGGCTGGGCTCGGTCCCGAACGGGCATCGAAACCGGCCATTGCAAGCCGTCCTTCGCGAGCCCTCGGTCAGCAAGGCTTCGCGTGTGAGATTTGCAACGCGCACGAGGGTGCGGCCGGGGTTTTTGCTTTGGTAATCAAGGGCTTTACTGCTAGCATCGAAGT
>JAYSMB010000023.1:0-5509 GCA_043725065.1 Burkholderiales bacterium | reverse complement strand
ACCTCGGCATCGCCGGCGGCAGCGGCGTGACGCCGATCCTGTCGACGATGAAGACGGTGATGGCGCGCGAGCCGCTGTCGAGCTTCACGCTGATCTACGGCAACCGCGCGCTCAAGTCGACGATGTTCAAGGAAGAGATCGAAGACCTGAAGAACCGGTACCTGACGCGCCTGACGCTGCATCACGTGTTCTCCGACGAGCACACCGACGCGCCGCTGAACATGGGCGTGATGAACCGCGACAAGATCGGCGAGTTCCTGGCGAGCGTCGTGCCCGCCGCGAGCATCGACCACGCCTTCGTCTGCGGCCCGTTCCAGATGAACGACGAGGCCGAGGCCGCGCTGCTCGCCGCCGGCGTGCCGGAGGACCGCATCCACATCGAGCGCTTCGGCATCGCGCCGCAGGGTGCGAGTCAAGTGGACTCGGCGCAGGCGCAGCAAGTCGATGCCGTGATCCACGAAGCCAAGGCCGGCGACGCGGAGACGGCGCGCATCACGATCATCCGCGACGGCCTGAAGCGCGAGATCTCGTTCACGAAGGACCAGCCCAGCATCCTCGACGCCGCCTCGGCCGCCGGGCTCGAGGTGCCGTTCTCGTGCACCTCGGGCGTGTGCGGTACCTGCCGCGCGAAACTGGTCGAAGGCCAGGTGCGCATGGAACGCAACTTCGCACTCGACAAGAACGAGGTCGCGAACGGCTTCGTGCTGACCTGCCAGGCGCATCCGCTCACGCCACACGTCGTGCTCTCGTTCGACGAACGTTGACTTTCAGGATCGAAGAAACATGACCACCACGCTCCAGAGCTTCATCGGCGGCCGCTGGCTCGGCACACAGCCTGCGCAAACGCTGCACAGCGCGATCAACGGCCGCCCGGTCGCGAGCACGCACGCCGAGGCGATCGACTTCGGCGAGGCCGTGGCCTATGCCCGCAACGTCGGCCTGCCGGCCTTGCTCGCCACCGACTTCCAGCAGCGCGCATCGATGCTGAAGGCTTTGGCCAAGTACCTCGGTGAGCACAAGGAAACGCTCTACGCGATCTCGGCGCACACCGGCGCGACGCGCGCCGACAGCTGGATCGACATCGAAGGCGGCAGCGGCACGCTGTTCGCGTACGCCGGCGTCGGCACCAACGAGCTGCCCTCGGGCAACCTGGTGCACGAAGGCCCGGCGATGACGCTGGGCAAGAAGGGCGGCTTCGCCGGCACGCACATCCTCGTGCCGCGCGGCGGCCTCGCGGTGCACATCAACGCGTTCAACTTCCCGATCTGGGGCCTGCTCGAGAAGTTCGCGCCGAGCTTCCTCGCCGGCATGCCGTGCATCGGCAAGCCGGCGACGGCGACCAGCTACCTGACCGAAGCCGCAGTGCGCCTGATCGACCGCTCCGGCATCCTGCCCAAGGGTGCACTGCAGCTCGTGATCGGCAGCACCGGCGTCCTGCTGGACCGGCTCGACGGTCGCGACGTCGTCACCTTCACCGGCTCGGCCGACACCGCCGCCAAGCTGCGCGTGCACCCGAACGTGGTCCGCCACTCGATCCCGTTCAACGCCGAGGCAGACTCGCTGAACTGCGCGATCCTGGCCGACGACGTGACGCCCGACGACGAGGAGTTCGACCTGTTCGTCAAGGAAGTGGCGCGCGAGATGACGGTCAAAGCGGGCCAGAAGTGCACCGCGATCCGGCGCGCGATCGTGCCGCGAAGGCACCTGGACGCGGTCGCCGAGAAGCTGCGCGCGCGGCTCGCAAAGACCGTCGTCGGCGACCCGTCGAACGAGACGGTGCGCATGGGCGCGCTCGCGTCGCACGCGCAGCAGAGCGACGTGGCCGACCGCGTCGCGACGCTGATGAAAGGCGCCGAGCTCGTCTATGGCGCGCGCGACGGCTTCGCCCCGGTCGGCGACGGCGTCAACGAAGGCGCGTTCTTCGCGCCGACGCTGCTGCTCAGCCGCACGCCGCTGACGCACGACGCCGTCCACGATGTCGAGGCCTTCGGCCCGGTCAGCACCTTGATGCCGTACGACGGCCTCGACGAGGCGATCGCGCTCGCGGCGCGCGGCAAGGGCAGCCTGGTCGGCACGCTCGTCACGCGTTCGCCCGAAATCGCGGCGCGCGTGATCCCGGTCGCCGCAGCGCTGCACGGACGCATGCTAATCCTCGACCGCGAGGCCGCGATCGAATCGACCGGCCATGGTTCGCCGCTGCCGGTGCTGAAGCACGGCGGCCCGGGCCGCGCCGGTGGTGGCGAAGAACTCGGCGGCGTCCGCGCCGTCAAGCATTACCTGCAGCGCGCCGCGCTGCAGGGCTCGCCGACGATGCTCGCGGCCGTGACCGGCGAGCACATCCGCGGCGCGAAGGTCCACGAGTCGGAACTGCATCCGTTCCGCAAGTGCTACGAGGACCTGGCCATCGGCGACTCGCTGCTGACGCACCGCCGCACCGTCGGCGAGGCCGACATCGTCGCGTTCGGCGGCATCTCGGGCGACTACTTCTACATGCACTTCGACGAGATCGCCGCTTCGACGTCGCCCTTCGGCAAGCGCATCGCACACGGCTACTTCGTGCTGTCGGCCGCGGCCGGCCTGTTCGTCTCGCCGGCGCCCGGCCCGGTGCTCGCGAACTACGGCCTGGACACGCTGCGCTTCGTCAAGCCCGTGGGCATCGGCGACACGATCCGCGCCCGGCTGACCTGCAAGCGCAAGACGGATCGGCAGAAGAAGGACGCGAACGGCGTCGGCCAGGGCGTCGTCGCATGGGACGTTGAAGTGACGAACCAGCACGGCGAGCTGGTCGCGAGCTACGACATCCTGACGCTGGTGGCGAAGCGGGGGTGAGGCGGCCAACTCGGCCCGACCCTTCCATCGAGTCGCCCAGCCTGGGCCGGCCACGGATGTCGAACGTCGGGTCGCGGAAGGGACACCGGTTCGCGTTGAGATCGGTTCTGACGTTTCCCTGGGCCCTGACGCTGATCGGGTGCGTCAGCCTGCATGCGCCGCTGCTGAAGGACGCCGCCTATCCGGCCGACTGGCCCGACCTTGCCGGAGCGGGCGAGGAGTGCCAGGCACTGGATGGTACGTACGCCAATGCGGGCGTCCTGGCGCTCGCCGCCGCCAAGCCGCAGGCGGTCTTCCTGACGCAGCTGCTCGCTCTTTCAGCCAACGCCGGCGAGATATCGCTGTCGGTGAAGACGCAGCGGCTGGACCAGCGCGGCGATGCGTTCTCCACCTTGGTCGTCGCGCTCGACGGAGATCGGCGCGAACCCCGGGAACTCACCCACTGCTTCTGCGTCAGGCAGACGCTCGCGTGCACCCAGCTGGATGAGAAGTACTGGTCGATCCCGAACTTCGGCCTCGGCGGATCGCAGTCGAACGTGTACCTTTCCAGTTCGACGGACGGCTCGCTGATCGTCAAGCTGCAGCACTACCACGCGGACGTCGTCCTGGGCCTTCCGCTCTACCGGGGAACAGACACATGGGCCCGTTTCAGCGCTGTGCGCCGGTGACGAAGGGCGGACCCGACCCGCCCATTCAGCGGTCGAACCGAGGCGGGCCTTCACACTTGTCGGATCAACCCGAGAACGGACACCCCATGACCACCCCAGGCTTCGTCGCCTCTCACGCCCAAGGTGCCACCTTCGAGCGCGGCCTGCGCTCGCTTTTCGAGTACCGCGACCTCGGCATCAGGCAAGCCACCGCCGGGCGCGTCGATGCCCACGTGATCCGCGCCGCGGCCGGCACCGGGTTCTCGAGCCAGCCGCACCTGCACAAGACCGGCTTCCAGCTCGTCTACGTGCCAGCCGCTTGCCATTTTCCGCTTCCGGTACAGCGCCGCATTGAGCCGCACCGTGCGCCTCGCCGCGACAAGCGTCGCCGTGGGCATCCCCCAGCCCGCGCTCTCAAGCAAATGTGGCTTTGCCACTTTGCTTGATCCCCGCGGGGGACGGGCGCCGCAAGGCGGCGTCCTTGGGGCGCTCAGTAGCCGAGCGCGAGCCCGCTGCGGTGGCGCGGATCGTTCGCGCCGTAGAAACGGTTCGTGCCCACCGGCTTGCCGCCCAGCGACGGCGCACCGACGAGGATCGCGGCAACGTGGTTCGTCGGCGCCACCTCGCCGAACCGGTGCCCCCAGCCTTCGAGGATCCTGCGGGTGTCGGGGCTGAGCGCGAACGGCTCCAGGCTGGTGGCCTCGGGCAGCCACTGCTGGTGGAAGCGCGGCGCATCGACGGCCTCCTGCACGTCCATGCCGTAGTCGATCACGTTGACGATGGTGTGCAGCACCGTCGTGATGATGCGGCTGCCGCCCGGCGTGCCGAGCACCAGCAGCGGCCGGCCGTCCTTCGTGACGATCGTCGGGCTCATCGAACTGAGCGGCCGCTTGCCGGGCTCGATCCGGTTCGGCTCGCCCTGTACGAGGCCGTACAAGTTGGGCACGCCGACCTTCACGGTGAAGTCGTCCATCTCGTCGTTCAGCAGCACGCCGGTCTTCGCGGCCGTGACCTTGGCGCCGAACCAGTCGTTGAGCGTGTAGGTCACCGAGACCGCATTGCCCCAGCGGTCGGCGATCGAGTAGTGCGTGGTGTGGCTGCCCTCGTGCGGCGCGACACCGGGCCGGATGTCCTTCGAGACGCCGGCGCGGGCGGGGGCGATCGCGGCGCGGATCCGCGCCGCGTAGTCCTTGGAGAGCAGGCGCTCGAGCGGGTTCTTCACGAAATCGGGGTCGCCGAGGTAGCTGTTGCGATCGGCGAAGGCGTGGCGCATCGCCTCGATCTGGTAGTGCACCGCCTGCGCCGAGCGGAAGCCGAGTTCCTTCAGCGGGTAGCCCTCGAGGATGTTGAGGATCTCGCAGATCACCACGCCGCCGGAACTCGGCGGCGGCGCCGAGACGATGCCGTAGCCGCGGTAGCTGCACTCCACCGGCGCCAGTTCGCGCGCCCGGTACTGGTCGAGATCGGCCTGCGCGATCAGGCCCTTGCCCGCATGGCTGCTCGCGACGATCGCGGCCCCGACCGCGCCGCGGTAGAAGCCGTCCGCGCCCTGGTCGGCGATCGCCTGCAGCGTCCGCGCGAGGTCCTTCTGCACAAGGCGCTGGCCGACCTGGAACGGCTCGCCGCGGTTCAGGAAGATCGCCGCCGACGGCGGGTCCTGGCGGAACGCATCGGTCGCGGTGGCGAGCATGTCGACGTCGGCCTGGTCGAGCACGAAGCCATCGCGCGCGTACCCGATCGCCGGCGCCAGCAGCGCGGCGCGCTTCATCGTGCCGTATTTCGCCCGCGCCAGCTCCATGCCCGCCACCGTGCCCGGAACGGCGACCGCGAGGTGACCGGTGGTGCTCAGGCCCTTGACGACGTTGCCGTCCCGGTCGAGGTACATGGTCGCGCTCGCGGCGAGCGGGGCCTTCTCGCGGAAGTCGAGAAAGCTCGTGCGGCCGTCGGCGAGCCGGATCGTCATGAAGCCGCCGCCGCCGAGGTTGCCGGCCGCCGGGTAGACGACCGCCAGCGCATAGCCGACCGCGACCGCC
>JAYSMB010000022.1:0-6528 GCA_043725065.1 Burkholderiales bacterium | reverse complement strand
CTTCCGCCGCGAACCGCGTCAGCTTGCGCGGCAGCAGATGCACCGTCGATCCGGTCACGATGCCGAGCCGGTCGCGCAGCACGAGCCAGTCGATGCGCTGCATCTCGACGTCGACGAAGGCCTGGTCGTCGGCGCGCTTGAACTCGAGCCGCGTGTTCGGCCCGACCGTCAGCGCCTGCACCAGCGTCGCCTCGATCGAACCCGGCGCGGCGAGGGCAACGATGTCGAGCTCGTGTGGCCGCACGAACGAGATCTCGCCATCCTTGCCGGGCACTTGCCCGAGCCGGCCGTGGAACAGGTTCACGTCGCCGAGAAACTGCAGCACGAACGGCGTCGCAGGGTGGTCGTAGACCTCGTCGGGCGGGCCGTCCTGCTCGATCCGGCCGTGGTTCATGACGACGATGCGGTCGGCGACTTCCATCGCTTCTTCCTGATCATGGGTAACGAAGACGCTGGTCACATGCACCTCGTCGTGCAGCCGGCGCAACCAGCGGCGCAACTCCTTGCGAACCTTGGCGTCGAGCGCTCCGAACGGCTCGTCGAGCAGCAACACTTTGGGCTCGACCGCGAGCGCCCGGGCGAGCGCGATGCGCTGACGCTGGCCGCCCGAGAGCTGGTGCGGGTAGCGGTCGGCGATCCAGTCGAGCTGGACCAGCTTCAGCAATTCATTCACCTTGGCGCGGATCGTCCGCTCGTCCGGGCGTACATCGCGTGGCCGCACGCGCAGGCCGAAGGCGACGTTCTCGAAGATCGTCATGTGGCCGAACAAGGCGTAGTGCTGGAACACGAAGCCGACCTTGCGCTCGCGCACGTCGGCGCTGGTCGCGTCTTCGCCATGGAACAGCACGCTGCCCGAATCGGGTACTTCGAGCCCGGCGATGATGCGCAGCAGCGTCGTCTTGCCGGAGCCCGAAGGGCCGAGCAGCGCCACCAGCTCGCCGGCCGGGATGTCGAGGTTCAGGTCGTCGCAGACGACTGTCGCACCGAAGCGTTTGTTGAGGTTGCGGACTTCGATGCTCACTTGATTTTCTCCATCGGCGCGAGCCCTTCCGCACGGGCCTGCGCGCGCCGCTCGACGACGTACTTCAACACCAGCGTCACCAACGCCAGCCCCGCAAGCAAGGACGCGACCGCGAACGCCGCCGCGAACTGGTATTCGTTGTAGAGGATCTCGATGTGCAGCGGCATGGTGTTGGTCTGGCCGCGGATGTGGCCCGAGACCACGCTGACCGCGCCGAACTCGCCCATCGCCCGTGCATTGCACAGGATCACGCCGTAGAGAAGCGCCCACTTCACGTTCGGCAAGGTGATGCGGCGAAAGATCTGCCAGCCGCCTGCGCCGAGCACGCGCGCCGCTTCCTCCTGCTCGGTGCCTTGCGCCTGCATCAGCGGAATCAGCTCGCGGGCAACGAAAGGAAAGGTGATGAAGACCGTCGCCATGACGATCCCCGGCAGCGCGAAGATCACTTTGAGGTCGTGGTCGCGCAGCCATTCGCCGAACCAGCCTTGCAGGCCGAAGACCAGCACGTAGATCAGGCCGGCGATGACCGGGCTGACCGAGAAGGGCAGGTCGATCAGCGTGAGCAGCACGTTCTTGCCGCGAAAGTCGAATTTGGCGATCGCCCAGGCCGCGGCGATGCCGAAAACGAGGTTGAGCGGCACCGCGATACCGGCGGCGATCAACGTCAGCCGGATCGCCGAGAGCGCGTCGGGCTCGGTGATTGCCGCCCAGTAGACGTCGAGGCCCTTCTTCAGCGCCTCGACGAACACCGCGATCAACGGCACGAAGAGGAAGAGCGTGAGGAAGACGAGCGCGACGCCGATCAGCGTGCGCCGCAGCCACGCCGGCTCGGTAGTCGCGTCGGAGACGCGACGCGGTGCATGTCCTGATGTCGTGGCCGCGCTCATCGCCCTTGCCTTGCCCGCGTCCACGCTTGCAAGCCGTTGATCGCCAGCAGCATCAGGAACGCCGCGACCAGCATGACGACGGCGATCGCGGTGGCGCCGGTGGTGTCGTACTGCTCGAGCTTGGTGATGATGAGCAGTGGCGTGATTTCGGAAACGAGCGGCAGGTTGCCGGCGATGAAGATCACCGAGCCGTACTCGCCGAGCGCACGGGCGAAGGCGAGCGCGAAGCCGGTGAGCAGCGCCGGCGTGAGGATCGGCAGGATCACGCGCGCAAAGGTCTGCCGGCGTGTCGCGCCGAGGATCGCCGCCGCTTCCTCGATCTCTTTCTGCAAGTCCTCGAGCACCGGCTGCAGGGTGCGCACGACGAAAGGCAGGCCGATGAAGGTGAGCGCGAGCCACACACCCACCGGCGTGAAGCTCACCTTGAACGGCAGCCAGCGGCCGATCCAGCCGTTGCCCGAGTACAGGGCCGTCAGCGCGATGCCGGCCACGGCCGTGGGCAAGGCGAACGGCAGGTCGACGAGCGCATCGACCAAACGGCGGCCGGGGAAGTCGTAGCGCACCAGCACCCAGCAGACGATCAGGCCGAAGAAGGCGTTGACCAGCGCGGCGAGAAACGAAGCGCCGAAGGTCAGGCGATAAGAGGCGACGACGCGCTCCGACGTGACGGCGCTCCAGAACGCCGGCCAGGTCATCGTCGCCGTCTTGAGGAAAGCCGCCGAAAGCGGCACCAGGACGATGAACGAAAGGTAGAGCAGCGTGAAGCCGAGCGCCAGGTCGAAGCCGGGCAACACCGTATGGCGCTTCAACAGCGCGCGCGAGAAAAGCACCGCTGCTCCTCGACTGCGGCGCTATTTCTTAGCCGCCGAGAGGATCTGGTCGTAGATCGCGCCGTCGTCGAAATGTTCTTTCTGCGCTTTGGTCCAGCCGCCGAAGTACTCGTCGATGGTAAAGGTCTGCACCTTCGGAAAATCTTTCGCGTACTTGGCGAGCAGTGCCGTCGAGCGCGGTCTGAGCTGATGCTTTGCCGCGATCTCCTGGGCCTCGTCGCTCCACAGGAACTTGAGGTAGGCCTCGGCCTGCTTTCGCGTTCCCTTCTTGTCGACCACCTTGTCGATCACCGCGACCGGGTTCTCGGCGAGGATGGTCGACTTCGGGTAGACCACCTCGAAGTTGTCGCCGAACTCGGCCTTGATCAGGTTGACTTCGCTCTCGAAGGTGCATAGGGCGTCACCGATCGAGCGCTGCGCGAAGGTCGTGGTCGCGGCACGGCCGCCGCCGTCGAAGACCGGCACGTTGGCGAAGATCTTCTGCACCATCGTTTTGGCGTCGGCCGCCGTGCCACCGGCCTTGAGCACCGAGCCCCACGCAGCCACGTAGGTGTAGCGGCCGTTGCCGGTGATCTTCGGGTTCGGAATGACCACGCTCGTTCCCGGCTTCGCGAGATCGGCCCAGTCGTGGATCGCTTTCGGGTTGCCCTTGCGAACCAGGATCACGGTGACCGAGGTCGTCGGCGCCGAGTTGTTCGGCAGCCGCTTGGCCCAGTCATCGGGGATCAGCTTGCCGCGCGAGGCCAGCACGTCGAGGTCGCTGGCCTGATTCATCGTGACCACGTCGGCCTCGAGCCCGTCGAGCACGGCGCGCGCCTGCTTGCTCGAGCCGCCGTGCGACTGGTCGATCTTGATGTCTTCGCCGGTCTGCTGCTTCCACGCTTTCTGGAACGCCGGATTGATGTCCTTGAAGAACTCGCGCGCCACGTCGTAGCTGACGTTGAGCAGCGTGGTGCCGGCAGCCATCGACGGAGCGACAGCGACGACGCCGAAGATGAGAGCGACGGCGGCACGCACAAGCGCGCGGCGGCCGGACAAAGGCGAAGAGAGGGAAAGGCGCATGGCGATACTCCGGGACGGCCGAGCCGAGGTCAACCCAAGATGTTAGGGCGAGCCGCCGGCCCGCCAAGGATGCGTTCGTCGGAAGCTTATGCCGTGGCGCGCCGCGAACGTACGAGGCTGCGCACGCGATCGGCGAGCCCGGCATCGGCGCCGACGACCGTCGGCAAGGCGCCTTCGATCGCGCTGCGAATCAGCCGTTCGATCGTGCCCGGTTGCGGCGTCACCGCGCCGAAGAAGCGAAGCGACTCCGCGTCGGCCACGAGCAAGGTCGGGAAGTTCTCGATGTCCGGATCGCCGAGCGCGTCGGATTCATCCTCGATGTCGATCCAGGCGAACTCGGCTTCGCTCGCGAACCGCGCGGCAAGCGCATCGAAGGTCGGCCGGTATTCGCGGCAGGAGCCGCACCAGTCGGCACACAGGCAGGCGACGAGCAGTCGATCGCTGGCCATGACGAAGCTCAGCCCTCGACGTGCAGCATGTCGTGGATCTCGTGCTCGTGGGTCGACGGGCCATCGAGGTTGACGGTCTCCCAGCCGTTGTCGTAGGTCACGACGCGAAAGCGCCGGCCCGGCTCGAGGCCGTGCGGCCCGACGAACAGCGCGAACACGTCTTCGCCGCGATGCAGCGCGGCCACGACCTCCGACACGTCCGCAATCGCCGGCTCGGTGTGCCATTCGTTGGTCTCGGTGTTGACGGGGCCCCAGTCGACGCCGGTGACGCGCCCGTCGGCGTCGAGGCGGACCCTGGCTACGGCATGCACTTTCATCGTTTCCGCTCCTTGCCGGCTATGCGGCGGCGCGGCCCAGTATGCCCAAACCTGCGCTCATGCGCCGGTGCGAATCCACTCGGCAGCACGCTCGGCGATCATCAGGGTCGGCGCATTGGTGTTGCCGCTGGTGATCGCGGGCATGACGCTGGCGTCGACGACGCGCAGGCCCGGCACGCCGTACACGCGCAGCCGCGCGTCGACGACGGCCATCGGATCCGACGCCGGCCCCATCTTCGCGGTACCGACCGGATGGAAGATCGTCGTGCCGATGTCGCCGGCCAGCTTGGCGAGCTCGGCGTCGCTTTCGAACTGCGGCCCGGGCTTGAGCTCGCGCGGCTTGTAGCGCGCGAGCGCGGGTTGGGCGGCGATTCGGCGGGTCATGCGCAGGCTCTCGGCAGCGACCCGCCGGTCTTCATCGGTCGCCAGGTAGTCGGGAGAGATCCGCGGCGCGTCGGTCGAAGCGGCAGAGCGGATCCGCACATGGCCGCGGCTGGTCGGGTTCAGGTTGCACACGCTCGCGGTGAAAGCGTCGTAGCCATGCAGCGGCTCGCCGAAGGCGTCGAGCGAGAGCGGTTGAACGTGGTACTCGAGATTCGGATGCGCGAGCTCGGGACGACTCCTTGTGAATGCGCCGAGCTGCGAAGGCGCCATGCTCATCGGCCCGCTTCGCTTCCAGGCGTAGTGCAGGGCGATTCGCGCCTTGCCCCAGAGCGAGTTGGCCAGAGTGTTGAGCGTTGGAACGCCTTCCACACCGTAGACGGCACGGATCTGCAAATGGTCCTGCAGGTTCTCGCCGACGCCGGCGAGCGCGTGGCGAACCGCGATGCCGTTCGCTCGCAGCAGCGGCGCCGGACCGATGCCGGAGAGTTGCAGGATCTGGGGCGTGCCGATGGCGCCGGTCGCGAGCACGACCTCGCCGCCGGGGGCGAGCGTGGCGACGACGCTCTCACCGCCGCCCATCGGCGCGACGCGCACGCCGATCGCGTGACCGCTGTCGTCGAGCTCGACGCGCTCGATGTGCGCGCCGATCCAGAGCTGCAGGTTGTCGCGCCGCTGGATCGGCCGCAGGAACGCCTTGGTCGCGTTCCAGCGGATGCCGGCACGCTGGTTGACGTCGAAGTAGCCGACGCCTTGGTTGTCGCCGCGGTTGAAGTCGTCGGTTCGCGGGATTCCGGCCTGCTCGGCCGCGGCGGCGAAGGCGTCGAGCACGTCCCAGCGAAGGCGCTGCTTCTCGACCCGCCATTCGCCGCCTTGCCGGGCGCCGGTCGGGTCGAACCCGGGTGCGGCGTGATACGCATCGGCGCCCTTGTAGAAGTCTTCATGCTTCAGGAAATACGGCAGGCACTCGGCCCAGCTCCAGCCGGGGTTGGCGCCATGGCCGTCGCCCCTGCCCCAGCCGTCGTAATCGCGGGCCTGACCGCGCATGTAGATCATGCCGTTGATGCTGCTGCAGCCGCCCAGAACCTTGCCGCGCGGATAGCGCAGGCTGCGACCGTTGAGCCCCGCGGCGGGCTCGGTCGCGTACAGCCAGTCGGTGCGCGGGTTGCCGATGCAATAGAGATAGCCGACCGGGATGTGGACCCAGATGTAGTCGTCGTTGCCGCCGGCCTCGATCAGAAGCACGCGCTTGCCACGCGTCGCACTCAGGCGGTTCGCCAACAGGCAGCCGGCCGTGCCGGCACCGCACACGATGTAGTCGTAGAAAGCCGCGCCGTCTTCGATCATGGCGCTCATCGGCTCGCCCCGAGCAGGCCGGGAAAGAGCTTGGCCAGCCCGTCCGACATCACCTCGACCGCGAGCGCCGCCAGGAGCAGGCCCATCAGGCGGGTCATGACATTGATGCCGGTCTTGCCGAGCACGCGCGCGATCCGTCCCGAAAGGCTGAACGCGATCCAGACCGACAGGCCGATGACGACGCCGTAGCCGACCAGCACCGCGAGCTGCCACCAATGGCGCGTC
>JAYSMB010000021.1:0-2934 GCA_043725065.1 Burkholderiales bacterium | reverse complement strand
TTTCAGGGCACCTTCGTCGTCAGCGGCGGCGGCGCGGTGTCGAGCGCGCGCATCGCGCATTTCTGCCAGGGCCCGAACCAGTACGAGCGCAGCGAGGCGCTCGACGGTCAGGCACGCCAGGTCTACCGACACAACGATGTGGTGACGACGCTCTGGCCGGCGACCAAGACCGCGACGATCGAGCAGCGCGATCTGCTGGCGCAGTTCCCGGCGCTGCTGCAGGCGGGCGACGACCACATCGCCGAGTTCTACGACGTGAAGCCGCAGGGGGCCGAGCGCGTCGCGGGCCGCGAAGCCAACGTGCTGCTGGTCAAGCCGCGCGATGCGTTTCGCTACGGCTATCGCCTGTGGGCGGATCAGGCGTCGGGGCTGCTGCTGCGCGCCGACGTGCTCGGCGAGCGCAACGAGATCCTCGAGTCGTCGGCCTTCTCGGATGTGGCCATCGGCGTGAAACCGCAACCCGAGAGCGTGTTGCAGCCGATGCGCAAACTCGACGGCTACCGCGTCCAGCGCCCGGTGCTGGCGCCGACGAGCCTTGAGGCCGAGGGCTGGACGATGCACCAGTCGGCACCGGGCTTTCGCGAGGTCAGCTGCGTGAAGCGGCCGATGGACGGCGCCGGTGCCGCCGACGACGCGGCGAGCCGGCCACAGGTGCTGCAGAGCATCTTCTCGGATGGCCTGACCTACGTCTCGGTCTTCATCGAGCCGTTCGATCCGCAACGCCACACGCGCCCGATGCTGGCCTCGGTCGGCCCGACGCAAACCCTGATGCAACGGCAGGGCGACTCGTGGGTGACCGTCGTCGGTGACGTGCCGCCTGCGACACTGCGCGTCTTCGCGAAGGGCCTGGAGCGCAGCGGCAAGTGAGGCTTGGCGCGCTCCCCGCGCGCCGCCGTTCGAATTGAAACCACAAGGCCTGGGGAGGCGATCTTGATCCAAGCATCACTGCAATCCGTTCGATCCGTGCTGCGCCGGCGTCTGTGCCTGGGCGTGTTGGCGCTCGGGTTGGGCGTGACGGGCGTGCTCGCGGCGGCGCCGGCGGGCGCGCAGGGCCTGCCCGACTTCACCGAACTGGTCGAGAAGGTCGGCCCGGCGGTGGTCGGCATCCGCACGACCGAGCGCACGCGCGTGGCGCGCGGCAACGGCGAGATCGACGAGGACATGCTCGAGTTCTTCCGCCGTTTCGGCATTCCCGTGCCGAACCAGCGCCCGAATCCGCGCGTTCCGCAACAGCCGCAGCCCGATGCCGAGCCGCAGACGCGCGGCGTCGGCTCGGGCTTCATCCTGAGCGCCGACGGCTACGTGATGACGAACGCCCACGTCGTCGATGGTGCCGACGAGGTTGTGGTCACGCTCACCGACGCGCGCGAGTTCAAGGCCAAGATCATCGGCGCCGACAAGCGCTCCGACGTGGCGCTGGTGAAGATCGACGCGATCGGCCTGCCGGTGGTGCGCCTGGGCGACGTGAGCCGTCTCAAGGTCGGCGAATGGGTGATCGCGATCGGCTCGCCGTTCGGGCTCGAGAGTTCCGTGACCGCCGGCATCGTCAGCGCGAAGGCGCGCGACACCGGCGACCTGGTCAAGCTGATCCAGACCGATGTGGCGATCAACCCCGGCAACTCGGGCGGCCCGCTGATCAACATGCGCGGCGAGGTGGTCGGCATCAACTCGCAGATCTACAGCCGCTCGGGCGGCTACATGGGGATCTCGTTCGCGATCCCGATCGACGAGGCGACCCGCGTGTCCGACAGCCTGCGCACGAACGGCCGCGTGATCCGCGGGCGCATCGGCGTCGCGATCGGCCCGGTCACCAAGGAGGTGGCCGAGTCGATCGGGCTGGGCAAGGCGATCGGCGCGATGGTCAGCAGTGTCGAGGCCGGCGGGCCTGCCGACAAGGCCGGCGTCGAGGCCGGCGACATCATCACCAAGGTCGATGGCCGCCCGGTCGACAAGTACGGCGATCTGCCACGCATGGTCGGCATGGTCAAGCCGGGGTCGAAGACGGTGCTGCAGGTCTTCCGGCGCGGCGCGTTCCGCGACGTGGGTGTGATGGTGGTCGAGTTCGAGGCCGAGCGGGCTGCCGGCAGCGTGCCGGGCCGTGACCCGGCCAAGCCGCCCGCGGCCGTCGGCATGCTGGGCCTGACGGTGGTCGACCTCACCGACGCGCAGCGGCGCGAACTGAAGATCAAGGGCGGCGTGCGCGTCGAGGCCGTCGAAGGCGCCGCGGCGCGGGCCGGCGTCCGCGAGGGCGATGTGCTGCTGTCGATCGGCAATACCGAGGTGGGCAACGTCAAGCAGTTTGAGGCTGCGCTGGCCAAACTCGACAAGGCGCGTACGACGACGGTGCTGGTGCGCCGCGGCGACACGGTCAACTTTCTGATCATCCGGCCGTGACGCCGGGCCGAATCCGGTAGGAATGCCGGGTCTTTCCATCAGGTGAGAGGAACGCCGGGCGTTACATGTTCCTCATGACGACGTGCCGAGTGGATTCGGGGTGCTTTATAAGTCAGTGATTGCCCACATTTTTGTGCGAAGCCCTGATTGTTCCCGTTGAGGGCTAGAATCGCGGCTTGGCGGCGCGGCACTTTGCCGATTCGAGCAACGAAAAAGCGGCGCCGGAACTATCCCCAAGACATCCACAAGCAATTGTGGATAAGCTGTTGATGGATTTTCGTGTTGGTGACCTGCAACGACGAGAAATCGAGCAACGGCGCGGTTTGCGGCGAGCCTCTTTTGAATACAATGAAGTCCCAACAAGCAGTTGCCATACGTTTTGTTGGAAGGCGCGTCATTGATTCGACGTGCCTTTTTTTTGTGTTCGGCACGGCCCTTCGGGCCTTCACATCGCTTCGCGATTGAGAGCTTGCGCTGAGACGGCTCCGCCGCTTCAGTCCGCAGCAAGCATCAAGAAGAGCACATCGCAGCAAGCATGGA
>JAYSMB010000020.1:0-3600 GCA_043725065.1 Burkholderiales bacterium | reverse complement strand
GATCTTCTCGAGCAACGCCGTCGCCGACATGATCTGGCCCGACTGGCAGTAGCCGCACTGGACGACGTCGAGCTCGACCCACGCCTTCTGCACCGCCTTGGCGGTCTTCGAAGACAGGCCTTCGATCGTCGTCACCTGCTTGCCGACGACCGCGGACACCGGCGCCGAGCAAGAGCGCACCGGCTCGCCGTCGATGTGCACGGTGCAGGCGCCGCACTGGGCGATGCCGCAGCCGTACTTGGTGCCGGTAAGGCCCAGGTCTTCGCGGATGACCCAGAGCAGCGGTGTGCCGGGATCGACGTCGACCTCTCGGCTCTGGCCGTTGACGTTCAATGAAAGAGGCATTCCTTGGCTCCGGAAAATTCGTGGCGTCGTGTCAGCGCGGGCAGCTGGCGCCGGTGTCGATCCAGCCGGCGATCAGGGCGCCGAACTGCTCTTGCGTGCCCGGCGCGGGCTCGCGCGTACCGCCGGGGTGCCAGGCCCAGCCGACGAGCGTGTCGTTGGCCATGTGATCGTGCAATTGGGCGAGCGTCTTGCCGCCGTTGCGGCGCGGATCCTTGATCTGCTGGCAGATTTGCGCCAGCGAGCGCTGCTGCCAGGCCATGCCGAGCGGCGCCATGTGCCAAAGCGGATGGCCCGGCACGCCCGAAGGGTCGAAGGTGGCGGCCTGGTGGCAGGTCGTGCAACGCATGGCGACCGCGCCCTTGTCGTCGTTGCCGCGCACGACGAGGGGGCTGTGTGGATGCATGTCGGCGCCCTGGGTCTGTCGCTCTCCGACCGGGTGGCAATTGAGGCAGCGCGGGTGCTGGATGACCTTGCCGGCCTCGACGAAGAGCGCGCTCGAACGCGCTTCGCGGCCGGCGATGCCGGCAAAGCTTTCAGGGCTGCGCAGATCGGCAGCCAGGGTCGGCAAGGTGGCCAGCGCCGCCGCGAGGACCGCCATGGCCCGAATCAGATTCACCGCTCTCATGATCGCTTTCTATGACGGTTTGCTGTGTCTTGCGCCGCCCGAACGGTCAGGCGATGCGAGACATGTTGCGCTGCACAATGGCAGCGCATCAGCAAACCGTGTTCCCGATCCGCGGCGTGCGTGCTTCGTCAGGCGGCGGGCATCGCCGGATGCAGCACGGCCAGCATCGCGCCGAGCGGATCCGCGAACATCGAGAAGCGGCCGACGTTCGGGATGTCGGACGGCGGCACGACGATATGCGCGCCCAGGCCCTTGGCCTTGGCCGCTGCGGCGTCGCAGTCGTCGACCTTGATGTACTGCATCCACATCGAAGGCGTCGATGTCTCCATCGCCTTGCAGAGACCGCCGCGGCGTTGCTCTCCTTGCTTCAGGATGTTGTAGGTGCCCTGCGGCATCGGCATCGCGTCGTGGGTGAAGCCGAACGTCTTCTCGTAGAAGGCGAGCGCAGCCTTCTCGTCCTGCGTCGTCAGCTCGTTCCACAGGAACGCGCCGGCCGGTGCCTGGTCGACGTCGGCCGGGTCGTCCTGGGCGCCCTTCCAGAGCGAGAAGACGGCGCCGGTCGGATCGGCGAGGGTCGCGGCGCGGCCGGCCGAGCCGTAGTCCATCGGCGCCATCAGGCTCTTCGCGCCTGCGGCGAGCGCTGCCTTGTACGACGCGTCCACGTCGGCCACCGACAGGTAGGAGAGCCAGCAATTCGGCGCCCCGGCCGGCGCCTTCGAGTAGCCGCCGATGCGGGCGGCGGCATTGAGGATGACGTGGTACGGATCGCCGCCGCCCATCGGCATCGCTTCGGTGTGCCAGCCGAACATCGGCTCGTAGAAGCTGCGTGCTTTGGCGATGTCGTTGGAGACGTGCTCGAACCAGACGAATTTTCCGGGAAGGTGTGCCATAAGGGCTCCTGGGTGAGGTGAACGTTCAGGCGAAGCGGCCGGTCGGTTCGGTGGCGGAAAAGCTGCGGCGTTGCCGCATCGCTTCGAGCGCGCGCCGCAGATGAGGGGTGACGGAGAGCAGTTGCGGGCCTTCGGGCATGCGCGCGAGGTAGGCGAGCACCGGCATGACGAACAGGTCGGCCATCGAGATCGACTCGCCGGCGAGCCAAGTCGACTTGGCGTAGCCGGCGTCGAGGATGGCGAGCGTCGCCGGCATCTCGGCGAGCGCCGCGTCGATGGCGGCGCGGTCGGGCTGGCCGCCTTCGGCGCTCGGAAAGAAGTACTGGCGGATATAGCGCCTCGCGACGGCGTCGTAGATGTAGGCGTTGAAGGCGCTGGTCCACTGCTCGCAGATCGTCCGGCCGACGATCGTGGCGGGGATGAGCGCGGGGCCGTCGAAGCAATCGTCGAGGTAGCGAACGATGGCGCTCGTTTCGTAGACGGTGAAGTCGCCGTCGGTCAGCGCCGGCAATCGCCCGAACGGATTGACGGCCAGGATGTCGGGTCCGTGCGGGCCGCATTGGTGGAACGTGTAGGCGATGCCCTTTTCCGCGAGCGCGAGGCGCGCCGTTCGCGTGTAGCTGCTGGGCGGCAGGCCGAAGAGCGTGATCGAGGCGGCCGTGCCGCGCGGGTCGAGCAGGTCGGTGAGTTTGCCGAGCGGGCCGTTCCAGCCGCGCGCGTGGGCATCGCGCGCGCCCGCCGAGGTGAAGCCGGAGTGACGCATCTCGAGCCAGGTCGCACCGTCGCGATCGCTCAGCGTCACCTCGACCAGCGTCGCGCCGCCGGCCATCGGGCCTTCTTCCCAACGCCAGGTGTAGGCGACGCGATCCGGTCGGCGCAGCTCGCCGTAGACGCCGCCCACCTTGGACAAGCTGCCGTCGCGCGACTGCATCGTCATGCGCCAGGCGCCGTCCGGGCGCGCGTCGACGCTCAGCCCGGTGACGCGCATGCTGCGCGGGCACTGCCAGATGCGGAGGGCATCGGCGGTCACGAAAGCGTCGTAGACGCGCTCGCGCGGCGCGCGGATGAGCCGCGTCATGGTCAGCTCGAAAGGCGCGTTGTCACTCATGCGGCGGCCCGCGCGCTTCGCGCTGCGGTGTTCGCGTTGGCAACGGCCCGGCGGCTCATATTCGCGACCTCGCCTTGCGCGCCGGCGCGGCACGCTTGCGCGTCACCGCCCTCTTGCGCGGCGCCCCTTGCGACGGCGGTTGCTCGACGAGCTCGACCAGACGGTCGAGGCTCGCCTCCCAGAAGTGTCGGTATTGCTCGACCCAGTCGTGCGCCGCGACCAGCCCCTCGCCGCGCAGCCGGCAGAGGCGGCGCTGCGCATCGACTTCCCTCTCGATCAGACCGGCGTTCTCGAGCACGCGCAGGTGGCGTGAGATCGCCGGGCCCGAGACGCGAAACGGCTTGCCGAGCTCGCCGACGTGGGTCTCGCCCTGTGCCAGGCGAGCCAGGATGGCGCGCCGCGTCGGGTCGGCGAGGGCGGAGAAGGCGGCACTGAGACGATCCATGAGCTTAATTTAACGCTTTGGTTAAATGAAAGTCAAGCGAGGACGGATGACCCGCGTGGCGGCACTTGCACCGGCACCGGACAATCGCCCTTCGACGACGACTCTGCCACCGCGAGATGACGCTTCAAAGACTGCTCACCCTCGGCCTTGCCCTGCTCGCTTCCTGCGGCGTGCCCTCGTCGTCGCC
>JAYSMB010000019.1:0-5000 GCA_043725065.1 Burkholderiales bacterium | reverse complement strand
GGTCCGTTCCCCGAGACCTTCCAGAAGCTCAGCTCGGGCTTCATCGCCGATCCCTTCAACGGCGAGAGCCTGCGCATCGCTTCGCTGCTGCTCGGTGCGATCGTCGCGGTCGTGCTCGTGGTCTCGAAGATGCGCCAGCGCTCGAGCCAGTTCGAGCACGGCATGGAAGAAGAGCCGCTGGGCTTTTTCGTGGCCAAGAACCTCGTGTTCGGCGCCGCCATCGTCGCCTTCTGCTACCTCATGGCCTCGTACAAGGGCTTGCCGAACGTGCTGATCGTGATGTTCGTGCTGATGCTGTTCTACGACTTCGTCACCCACCGCACGACCATCGGCCGGCGAATCTACGCGCTGGGCGGCAACGAGAAGGCGGCGCGGCTGTCGGGGATCAAGACGCAGCGGCTGTCCTTCTATACCTTCATCAACATGGGCGTGCTGGCCGCCCTCGCCGGCTTGGTGTTCGCAGCGCGCCTGAACACGGCGACACCGAAGGCCGGCAGCGGCTTCGAGCTCGACGTGATCGCCGCCTGCTTCATCGGCGGCGCCTCGGCTTCGGGAGGCGTGGGCCGGGTGCTGGGCGCGGTGATCGGCGCCTTCGTGATGGGCGTGATGAACAACGGCATGTCCATCCTCGGCATCGGCATCGACTATCAGCAGGTGATCAAGGGCCTGGTGCTGCTCGCCGCCGTGTTCGTCGACGTCTACAACAAGAACAAGGGATAGCGCACCGTCTTCGGACGCGCGTCACTCGCCCAGGTAGGCGGCCCTCACCTTCGGGTCGGCGAGCAGCTGCTTGGCGTCGCCGGTCATCGTCACTTCGCCGGAATCCATCACGTAGCCGCGCGAGGCGAGCTGCAGGGCGCGGCTGGCGTTCTGCTCGACCAGGAGGATGGTCGTGCCTTGCTGATGAATGTCGTTGACGACCTCGAAGATCTTGTCGACCAGGATCGGCGACAAGCCCATCGAGGGCTCGTCCATCAGCAGCACCTTGGGTCGCGCCATCAAGGCCCGGCCCATCGCGAGCATCTGCTGCTCGCCGCCGCTCATGGTTCCGGCGAGCTGGTTGCGGCGCTCTTTCAGGCGCGGAAAAATGCCGAACACGCGGTCGATATCGCTGGCGATCTCTTTCACGTCGTTGCGCACGAAGGCGCCCATCTGCAGGTTCTCGGTGATCGTCATGCGCGAGAAGACACCACGCCCCTCCGGCACCATAACCAGGCCCTGCTCGACAAGATGCCACGGGCCCTGGCCGCGCGTGCTCCTGCCCATGAATTCGATCTCGCCGCCGGCCGATGGCTGGGTGCCGGTGACGGCCTTGAGCGTGGTGGTCTTGCCTGCGCCGTTGGCGCCGATCAGGCTCACCAGCTCGCCCTCCATGACCTCGAAGGAAACGCCTTTGACCGCCTGGATGCCGCCATAGGCGACGCGCAGATTGGTCACGCGCAGCAGAACCTTGCCGGTGGCGGCGGACATCGCAGGAGTTGCCATGGGTCTTACCGGAGTCTCAATGTGCGGCATGGCCGGCGCCGAGGTAGGCTTCGATCACCTTCTCGTTGCTCTGCACTTCAGCCGGCGTGCCTTCGGCGATCTGCTTGCCGTAGTCGAGCACGGTCACCCGATCGCACAAACCCATGACCAGCTTCACGTCGTGCTCGATCAGGAGGATGGTGCGCCCGTCGTTGCGGATCCGGTCGATCAACTCGCGCAGGGTCACCTTCTCCGTCGAGTTCATGCCGGCGGCCGGCTCGTCGAGGGCGATCAGCGTGGGATCGGTGGCCAATGCGCGCGCCACCTCGAGGCGGCGCTGGTCGCCGTAACTCAGGGTGCGCGCCTTGTATTCGGCGTAGCCGCCGATGCCGACGTAGTCGAGCAGCTCCTGGGCGCGACTGGCGATCGCCGCTTCTTCGGCCTTGAAGCCCGGGGTGCGAAACACGGCGCCGAACAGGCCGGAATGAGTGCGCACATGGCGGCCGACCATCACGTTCTCCAGGGCCGTCATGTCGGAGAAAAGGCGAATGTTCTGGAAGGTCCGCGCGATGCCCGATTTCGCGACCTCGTGCACCGCGGTCGGTCGATAGGGCTTGCCGCCGAGCTCGAACGTACCGGAGTCGGGCGTGTAGAGGCCGGTCAGCACGTTGAAGAAGGTCGTCTTGCCGGCGCCGTTCGGTCCGATCAGGCCGTAGACCTGGCCCTTCTGGATCGTGATGCCGACATCGGACAGCGCTTGCAGCCCGCCGAATCGCTTCGAGACGCCGCCGACACGCAACACCGGTTCCTGTTCAGGCATGCCGCGTCCCGCTCGGGTAATTTTCGTTGGTGACCTCGCTCACGTTCGGCCCGACAGGTTGCGGCACCGACGGGTCGTCAGGCGTTCTGGGCGAAGGCGGCGCCGGCGCGAGCTTGCCGTGTTCGGGCGAGGGCCACAGGCCGCGCGGCCGCGACAGCATGATTCCGATCATGGCAAGGGCGATCAGCAGCTGGCGCAGGATCGAGGCGTCGAGGCGGCCGTCGGTCATCTGTTGCAGGGGCCCGGCGACATAGCGCAGCACCTCGGGCAAAGCGGAAAGGAGCAGCGCACCGACGATCACGCCGGGCAGATGGCCGATGCCGCCGAGCACGACCATCGCGACGATCATCACCGACTCCTGCAGGCTGAACGATTCCGGCGAGATGAAGCCCTGGAAGCTCGCGAACATCGTTCCCGAGACGCCGCCGAAGGTCGCGCCCATGCCGAAGGCGAGCAGCTTGAGGTTGCGGGTGTTGATGCCCATGGCCTTGGCCGCGATCTCGTCTTCGCGGATCGCCATCCAGGCCCGGCCGATCCGGCTGCGCTCGAGCCGGTGGCAGATGACCACGGCGAACACGACGAGCACGAGGAACAGGAAGTAGTAGTTCGTCACCTTCGGCATCTCGAGGCCGAGCAAGTGCTGGGTCTTGCCGAGGTCGACGCCGAAGATCGAGATTTCGTCGATCCCGGTGATGCCTTTGGGGCCGTTGGTGACGTTGACCGGCGCGTCGAGGTTGTTGAGGAAGACGCGCACGATCTCGCCGAAGCCGAGGGTGACGATGGCGAGATAGTCGCCACGCAGCTTCAGGGTCGGGGTGCCGAGCAGCACGCCGGCCAATCCGGCGACCAGCGCGCCGAGCGGAATCACGATCCACCAGGGCGCGTGCAGGCCATTGGGAAATGCGGCGGCGATCGCCGGAAAGGTCTCGGTCAGCTGCGGCGAGGCCAGCAGGCCCAGCATGTAGGCACCGACAGCGTAGAACGCCACGTAGCCGAGGTCGAGCAGGCCGGCGTAGCCGACGACGATATTGAGGCCGAGCGCGAGCAGCACGTAGAGCAGCGCGATGTCGATGATCCGCACCCATGCATTGCCCGCCATCTGCACGACGAAAGGCAATATGAGCACCAGAACCGCCGCGGCGATCAGGGCGGCGAGCTTGTTGCGTCGGATGATGTCGTTCATGGCGGCGACGCCGGTCGGGCCGCCCCAAGGGAGGCGAGCGCGCCCTCGGGGTGCGGCGAACGAAGCAAGCGTGGGGGCTTCATGTCATGCACGATCCGCGACGCGTTCACCCAGCAGGCCTTGCGGCCTCAAAGTCAACACGAGGATGAGAACGATGAAAGCGAAGATGTCCTGGTAGTTGCTGCCGAGCACGCCGCCCGTGATGGCACCGATGTAGCCGGCGCCGAGCGATTCGATCAGGCCGAGCAGCACGCCGCCCACCATCGCCCCGGCAAGATTGCCGATGCCGCCGAAGACCGCCGCCGTGAACGCCTTGAGACCTGGCAGGAAGCCCATGGTGTGCTGCACCGAACCGTAATTGGCCGCGTACATCACGCCGGCCAGCGCCGCCAGCGCGGCGCCGATGACGAAGGTGGCCGAGATCACGGTGTCGGGGCGCACGCCCATGAGCGCGGCGACGCGCGGGTTCTCGGCCGTGGCACGCATGGCCCGCCCGAGCTTGGTGCGGTTGACCAGGTACATCAGCCCGGTGAGCGTGATCGCGGTCGTGACCAGAATCAGGATCTGCACCGTGTTGATCACCGCGCCGCCGATCACGAAAGGCTCGCTCGGCAGCAGAATCGGGAACGACTTGTAGTTCGGCTTCCAGATGATCATCGCCAGCGTCTGCAGCAGCAGGCTCATGCCTATGGCCGTGATCAGCGGCGCCAGGCGCGGCGCGTTGCGCAGCGGCCGATAGGCAATCTTCTCGATCGCGAAATTGAGCGCCGAGCAGACGATCACGGCGGCGATCAGGCCGAGCAGGAGCAGCAGCCAACCCGGCAGGCCGAAACCGGCGAGTGCGGTGACTACCGTCCAGCTCGTCAGGGCACCGACCATCAGCACCTCGCCGTGCGCGAAGTTGATCAGGTTGATGATGCCGTAGACCATCGTATAGCCGAGGGCGATCAGCGCATAGACGCTGCCGAGCACCAGGCCGTTGATGATCTGCTGGATGAAGGTTTCCATGGACGGGCCGTCGAGGCCTCCCCGTGAGCTGCCCGACTCTAGTAGCAAAACCCCGGCCAGCGATATGGGGATGAGCCCGAGAGACGAACCGCGTCAATCCGGCTTGTGTTCTGCCGCCTCGTTCAGGGCGCGCAGCTCGGCGAGCCGCTCGCCGATGCGGATTTCCAGGCCGCGCGCGACCGGCTCGTAGAAGCGCGGCGGGTCGAGGTCGTCGGGCCAATAGCGCTCGCCGGCAGCGAAGCCGCCCGCCTCGTCGTGGGCGTAGCGATAGCCTTTGCCGTAGTCGAGATCCTTCATCAAGGCGGTCGGCGCGTTGCGCAGACGCAAGGGCACCGGGCGGGTGCGGTCGGCCTTGACGAAGGCCCGGGCCGCATTCCAGGCGGTGTAGACGGCGTTGCTTTTAGGCGCCATGGCGAGGTAGACCACGGCTTCGGCCAGCGCGAGCTCGCCCTCCGGCGAGCCGAGTCGCTCGTAGGTCTCGGCGGCGTCGAGGGCAAGGCGGAGCGCGCGCGGGTCGGCCAGGCC
>JAYSMB010000018.1:0-5706 GCA_043725065.1 Burkholderiales bacterium | reverse complement strand
GTCGACAGCAGGAACGGCACCAGCACCACGATCAGGTTGATGAAGGCGGTGATCTCGAGATGGGCCGGCGTCTTGCGCAGGCGGCGAACTCTCATGATGTTTGGCGGCTCACGCCTTGAGCGATTGTTCGGCGCGAATGCGCTGAACTAGGTTGAGGAAGCTGATCTTGGCGCCCTCGAGTCCGTCGACAATCTCGCTCGTCTTGGCCTGCAGGAAGGCGTGGATCAGCAGGAACGGAATCGCGACCATCAACGCGAACGCGGTGTTGTTCATCGCGATCGAGATCGACGCCGAGAGCATCTCCGCCTTCTCGGCCGGGTTGACCTGCGCCACCGCCGTGAAGCCCTTGATCAGGCCGATGATGGTGCCGAGCAAGCCGACCAGCGTGATCACGTTGGCGAAGGTCGCGATGTAGTGGGTTCGCTTCTCGAGCCGCGGCACGATCTCCATCATTCCTTCTTCCATCGCCGCGTCGAAGTCTTCGCGCCGGCCCGGGCTTTGCATCCGCGTCAGGCCGTAGTTGACGATCTTGCCGACGGCCGCGTCGGAGTGCGAGGTGACGCCTTGCACGTCTTTGAACTGGCCTTTCTGCAGCATCGGCAGCACTTCGGCCCAGACCTTGCGGTTCTGGCTTCGCGCCTTGGTGAGGAAGACGAAGCGCTCGATCGCGATCGCGATGCCGAGCGCCATGATCAGCGCGCTCGGATAAATGAACAAGCCGCAATCCTGGAAGAACTTGACGACGGTGCTGAAGGCATCCATGAGCTGTCTCCGATGAAAACGTTGAATTCGGTGAGAAGGAATGAGGGTCACTTGGCGGTGGGCCTGGCTGCGACGGCGGGGGCGCGCGCCTGCGCCTGCGCGTCGTATCGCACCTGGCGCCGGAACACGTCGCGATCGACCGGCGCGAGCGCTTCGTCGAGCACGCTCACCGGCGGGCGGCCGGTCAGGTCGCCGGGCAGCGGCTTTTTCCAGGGCACGATGTAGAGCACTTTGGGCAACTCGCGATTGCCGATGATCTGGGTCCGTTCGAGGTCGGCTCGGTCTTGGGCCGGCGCGGAGGCAGGCGCGGGGGCCGGCGCAGGCGCGGCGAATGCGTTGAGGCCGCAGGCAAGCGCCAGCGCGACCCAACCCTTCGCGATCGTGAACCGATGCGGCTTCATTCCTTCTCCTTCCGGCTCACGGTGATCGGCGCCGGCTTCCTGTTCTTGAGGTCGGCAACCCATTTGGTTACCGTTGCGTCGCCGCTCGGCGACAGCAGCAGATAGCGGCCGTACAGCTCGAGCGCGCGCTGGCCGTCGCCGAGGTAGAGGTCGTACAGGATGCCGAGGTTGAGGGTCGATGCGGCATAGTTCGGGTCGAGCGCGATCGCCTTGTCGTAAGCCTCGCGCGCCTTGTCGAACTGGCCGAGCTGGCGATAGGTCACGCCGAGCTGGTTCCAGTACACCGGCTGCCTCGGACTGAGGCGAACCGCGGTTTCGAGTTCGGTTCGGGCCTCCGGCAGCTTGCCGGCCTGGCGATAGATCAGGCCGAGGTTGGCGTGCGGCCCACCGAGTTCGGGATGGGCCTGGGCGAGGCTGCGAAATCCGCGCTCCGCATCGGCACTTTGGCCGGCGCGCAAGGCGTGGGCGGCGTCGTCGAAAGCGCGCTGCGATTCGGCGCTGACCGGCACGTCGGCGGGGGCGGCGGTCGACACGGCGACAGTCGCGGCGGCGGGCGCTGCCGCAGGCGCCGCGGCGCGGCCCGAGCCGATTGCCGCCGCGACCGGCGCCGATGCGCTTGCCGTCGGCATGATCGCGTCGCGCACCGCCTTGAGCGGCTCCATCACCGTCGTGCATCCGGCCGCGCCGAGCAGGAGCGCGGCGGCGATGAAGCGCGGGGCGAGTTCAGCGGATCGCATCGACCACTCCTTCGCTGCGCTCGACCTTGCCGTAGCGCACCGGGCGCAGCTCGCGCAAGGCATCGAAGCTGCTCCGCACCCACTTGTCGTAGACGCCCGTCGCGGCGCGGCGCGCGTTGACCTCGTGCAGCTCGGTCGCTTTCTCTTCGAACGGGAAGGCCTGTTCCTCGAGCAGCACGTTGTATTGCTCGAGCTCGACCTTGCTCAGCTTCTTCGGCCGCTCGGAACTCATCAGCGCCTTGCCGAAATCGCGATACACGGTGGCGATGCGAAAGGTCGCCGCGGTCGACACGTCGGCCACGCCGTAGTCGGCCGCCACGGCGTAAGCCTTGAGCGCGTCTTCCATCTTGGTCTTCTTGAGCCGCAACTGGCGTTGCAAGGGCTCGACCAGTGCGACCTTGCGGTACTCCGCCGCGATCGGCTCGGCCATCGCCAACGCCGCCGTCGCGCCTAGATAACGGGTGCGGTCGGTACGTGCGCCGCCGCCGTTCTGGTCCGCATGGAAGATGTCCTTCATCAGCGAAGTTTCGCGCGTGAGGTTGCTGTCTTCCTTCGCAATCTTCGCGAGGCGCCAGCGCGCTTCGACCGCGGGCTCGAGTGGCTCCGGATTCTTGGCGAGGTAGCGCTCGTAGGCCTTGGTCGCTGCCGGCCGGGCGCCGGCCTTTTCGTAGTACTCGGCCGCTTGCCAGAGCGCGTCGCGGCTGATCTTCGGGTCGGGGCTCGCTTCAGCGAGGCGCTCGAATTCGCCGGCGGCGCCGGCCCACTGGCCTTTTTCGAGATAGGCGATCGCCAGCTTGCCGCTCACCTCGCCTTGCAGAGGGTGGTTGGGGAAGCGCTGGCGAAAGTCTTCGAGCGTGCGCGCCGCGCCGTCCCAGTCCTTCAACGCGATCAGCGACGCTGCCGCGTCGTACTGCGCGTTGGCGCGGATGCTCGACTGCGGTGCGACCGTGCCGACCCGTGCGAAGTGGCCTACCGCCTCGCGTACCTGACCCGAAGCGCGCGCCTGTTCGCCTTGCTTGTAGATCGAGGCGGCCTGGCGCTCGACGAGGGCGTTGCGCGCGGCGTCCTTCTCGGGCGTCAACTTCAGGACTTCGGCGTAGCCCATCTCGGCGCGATCGAAGGCATTCCTTTCGAAGGCGGTGTGCGCCAGCACCGTCCAGGCGACGCGGCGCTGCGCGTCGGCCGCCGGCGGCCGCAGGTCGAGCACGCGCTGCGCGACGTTGGCCGCCTGGTCGCCGTCGTGCAGAACGTAGAGCTTTTCGGCGGCGTCGGCGAGCACCGGTCCGGCGCGAGCATCGGTCGGATACGTGGTGGCAAAGCGCAGCGCGCTGGCGACGCTGTCGCGCTGCAAGTCAGGCACATCGGTCGCCGCCGCCTTCTTCTGTCGCTGCGCGTAGGCAAGCAGGGCGGCATAGCCGGCGTCGGCGCTCTTGGCATGGGCTGGATAGCCGTACGCCGTCTTCTCGTACTCGACGCTGGCTTCGGCGTAGCGCGAGTCCTCGAACAGCAGCTCGGCGAGCAGGAAATTGTTCCGCGCCGCTGATGGATCCTGGGGGAAGGACTCGAGGTATTCGCGATACCAGCGAACCGCTTCCTGGTAGTCGGCCGTCGCCTTGCTCTTCTGCGCGCTCGCGTGATAGTGGCGGGCCAGCTCGGCGAGGTGGGTCTTGACGAGCGGCTGGGCGCGTTCCCAGCCTTCGGAGTTGGCGCTGCGGAACTCGCCGCGCAGGCCGTAGCGGGCGACGTATTCCTTTTTCGCTTCGAGGGCGAGGTTCGCGAAGCCCGTTCGCTCGTAGATCTCGATCACGCGCGCCTGCAGCACCGGCGCCTGCGCGTGCGGCGGATGCAGCCGCGCGAACAGGCCGAAGGTATCGGCCGCGTCCTTGGTCCGCTCCTGTTTGATGTAGAGCTCGCCCAGTTGCTCGTAGACGCGGAAGTCGTAGCTCTGTCGCACCGGCGAGTCGATGTATTCCGGGATGCTCTCGGCACCCTTCAGGTTGGCCAGGCTGATGCTGGTGACGCGAAAGGTGTCTTCGACGAGTTCGCGGTCGGGACGGGAAAGTCCGGCCAGCGTCTCGATGCCGCCTTCGCCCTTCTTGCCGGCGACCTTGAGGTCGAGCACGGCGAAGAAAGAGCGCAGCCCGTCGTCGAGGCGGGTCTGCTTGAACTGCGACCAGCCTTGCATGTAGAGCGCGCGGTCGTGGTACGGCACCGTCGGGCCGCCGGCCAGCACCGTGGCGAAGGCCTTCTCGGCATTCGCATAGTCCCTGGCCGTGAACAGAAGCTCGCCGCGCCGGAACTGCGCTTCGTCGCGAAACCGGTTCAGCGGGTAGTCCTTGACCAGCCGGTCGAGTGTCTTCAGCGCCGTGGGCAGGTCGCCGCCCTGCTCGTAGGCGCGCGCCAGCTGATAGAGCACGCGGTCGTTGCCCGGGTCGTCGGGATAGGTCTTGAGGAAGTCCTGGTAGCGGGCGATCGCCGCCTTGTAGTCGGGTGCTTCTATCCCCGTGCCGCTCGCGCTCTTGTTGTCGGCCAGGTCCATCTCGAGGTCGCCGATCCGGCGCATCGCCTCGGCGCGCTGCGGTGCCTTCGGCGAGATGTCGAGAAACTTGCGATAGGCGTCGATCGCCTGCACTTCGCTGACGACCACGGCGCGGTCTTTCTCGACCGCGACCTGGCGCCCGGCCAGTGTTTTCAGCGTCGGCTCGTTGTCCGGCGTGCCCTTGGGGCCGCCGCGAAAGAAAGAGAAGGAGCAGGCGGCGAGCAGGCTGGTGGCGCAGATCAGCACGCCCGCGCGAATCAAGCTCTCACCCTGAGCGAAGCGAAGGGTCTCGCCGCCACGAGATCCTTCGCGACGCTCAGGATGACGAAGCGCGAGCTCAGGGCTTGGCCGGCGCACGCGCGCTCTCCTTGGTGGCGTAGGCACGGTCGTAGAGTTGGGCAAGCGCAAAACGCGCTTGCGTCGTGTAGTCGGCCAGGCGCTCCTGCTGGTTCGTGAGCTCGGCAACCGCGATGTCCTGCACCGCGCGTTGCTGCTCCCTGGCAAGCGACGCCACGCGCGGGATCATCACGTTCAACAAGGGGGTGAGCGCGGCGATCCGCTTGCCGAAAGCGTCGAAGCGCGCCGGCTCGTCTTTCTGCGCTTGCGCCAGCTCGGCATCGCGCCGCTTCAGCTCGGCCAGTTCGGTATCGATGCGCTGCAACTCTTTCTTCATCTCCCAGATGCGCGGCGTCTGCTTCTGGGCGAGCCGCCAGGAGAGCGCGCCCGCGGCCAGACGAACCCGGTCGCGCAGCGCCGCCACTTCGGGGTCGGCAGCGGAGGCTTCGAGCGTCGCGCGCATCGCCTTGACGCGCTCGAGCAAGTCGAGCTCCTTGGTGTCGGCAAAGGCCAGTCCATCGCCTGCTTCTTCGCCTTTGGACAACTCGTCGGCGACGTTGTCTCGACGCTTGTTCAGCAGTTCGATGCCGGTGTCGCCGGCACGCGCCCGCACCGGCGGGAGATGCTCGGCAAAGGCCTTGCGGCGCGTTGCCAGCATGTCGTCGAAGACGCCGAGCTTGTCGCGCCACTCGTCCAGGTTCTTGGCCAGGAAGCGCAGGTCGCGGTAGTTCTTGAACGCCTCCTGGAACTCGTGCTGGGCGAGCACCTGCGACAGGTGCACGGCGTGCGGCACGTCGGGCAGATCGCCGAGACGCCAGAACCAGCCCATCTCGTCGCCAGGGTTTCCGTCGATCAGGGTGTCTATCCACTTCGGCGAGCGCAGCGCGACGATCGATTCCTTGAGCGCCTTGTTCTCCTGCTCGAAGGCGGA
>JAYSMB010000017.1:0-5177 GCA_043725065.1 Burkholderiales bacterium | reverse complement strand
CGAGACGATCCGCTTCTTCATGCTGCGCACCCACTACCGCAGCCCGTTCAACTTCAGCGACTTGAATCTCGACGACGCGAAGGCGTCGCTGCGCCGTCTCTACACTGCGCTCGACAAGGTGGCGGCACCCGAATCGAGTGAGCCGCTCGACTGGAGCGAGCCGCGCGCCGCCGCGTTCCACGAAGCGATGAACGACGACTTCAATACGCCGATCGCCGTCGCCATGCTGTTCGAACTGGCGGGCGAAGTGAATCGTGGCGGCAAGCCGGCCGATGCCCGATTGCTGAAGAGCCTGGGCGCGACGCTCGGCGTCCTGCAACAGGTGCCGCGCAGCTATCTGCAGGCCGGCAGCGGTGTCGACGAAGCGGGCATCGCGCAGCGGATCGAAGAGCGCGGCGCCGCCAAGAGCGCCGGCGACTACGTGCGTGCCGACGCGATGCGAAAGGAACTCGCCGATCAGGGCATTGTCCTGAAAGACTCGGCCGCGGGCACGACTTGGGTGAGGGCCTGAGCTTGCCGACCGCAGCGAAGGCGGGGCCCATGGCAACGCCGACGGTGGACTTCTGGGACGATGCCTGCAAGCATCTATCGAAGCGCGATCGGGTCATGAAAAAGCTCATCCCGCGCTTCGCCGATGGACGGCTCGAAAGCCGCGGCGATGCCTTCACGACGCTGGCCCGCTCGATCGTCGGCCAGCAGATCTCGGTGAAAGCGGCGCAGGCGGTCTGGGATCGTTTCGTCGCTCTGACCGACAGCCCCTCGCATTGGTTGAAGCCCGCTTCCGTGCTCGGCCTCGACGCGCCGCGGATCCGCGCCGCCGGCCTCTCGGCACGCAAAGTCGAGTACCTATGCGACCTAGCTCAGCATTTCGAATCAGGCGCCGTCCACGTGGCCGAATGGCGGCGCATGGACGACGAGGCGATCATCGAGGAACTGGTCGCGATCCGCGGCATCGGCCGCTGGACGGCCGAGATGTTCCTCATCTTCCACCTGCTGCGCCCCAACGTTCTGCCGCTCGACGACGTGGGCCTCATCAAGGGCATCAGCGTCAACTATTTCAGCGGCGAACCGGTCTCGCGCGCGGAGGCGCGCGAGGTCGGCGATGCCTGGGCGCCGTACCGGTCGGTCGCCACTTGGTACATTTGGCGCAGCCTCGATCCGCTGCCGGTTTCCTACTGATGATGAATGCAAGCACGAGGGCCGCCGAGCCGCCCCAAGGCCCGAGGGCCCCGTCGGGGGGCAGCGCCGCGGCGCGCGCCGCAAGCGTGGGGGCACCATGAGCAAACGCCACTTCCTTGACTTCGAGCAGTCGGTCGCCGAGCTCGAATCGAAGATCGACGAGCTGCGCTACGTGCAGAACGAATCGGCGGTCGACATCTCGGACGAGATCGATCGCCTGAGCAAGAAGAGCCTGCTCCTCACCAAGGACATTTATTCCGGCCTCACGCCGTGGCAGGTCACGCAGATCGCGCGCCACCCGCAGCGGCCGTACACGCTCGACTACGTCACCGAGGTGTTCACCGATTTCCAGGAGTTGCACGGTGACCGGTCGTTCGCGGATGACCAGTCGATCGTCGGCGGCCTGGCGCGCTTCAACGGCCAGGCCTGCATGGTGCTGGGCCACCAGAAAGGGCGCGACACCAAGGAGCGCGGTCTGCGCAACTTCGGCATGTCGCGGCCCGAGGGCTATCGCAAAGCGCTGCGCCTGATGAAGCTGGCCGAGAAATTCGGCCTGCCCGTCTTCAGCTTTGTCGACACGCCGGGTGCCTATCCCGGCATCGGCGCCGAAGAGCGCGGCCAGGCCGAGGCGATCGGCCGCAACATCTTCGAGATGGCCCAGCTCGAGGTGCCGATCATCGTCACCATCATCGGCGAGGGCGGCTCGGGCGGCGCGCTCGCCCTCAGCGTCGGCGATCAACTGCTGATGCTTCAGTACTCGATCTACTCGGTCATCTCGCCCGAAGGCTGCGCTTCGATCCTGTGGAAGACGGCCGAGCGCGCGGCCGATGCCGCGGAGCAGCTAGGCATCACCGCGCATCGGTTGAAAGCACTCGGCCTCGTCGACAAGATCGTCAACGAGCCGGTGGGTGGAGCGCATCGCGACACCAAGCAGATGGCCGCGTTTCTCAAGCGCGCGCTCAACGACGCGTTTCGCCAGGTGAGCGATCTGCCGGTTCGCGAGCTCCTTCAGCGCCGTTACGAGCGGCTGCAGTCGTACGGGCGCTTCAGCGACACCACCGAGCGCTGAGGCCGATGCGGCGGCGGCGCGACGAACCGTCGCTGTCGCCTACAGCGGCGGGCGCGACTCGACCGCGCTCTTGCACGCGACGGTTGCCGCCGCCGAGCCGCTCGGCCTGCGCGTTCTGGCCTTGCATGTCCACCACGGCCTCAGTGCGGAAGCCGATCGCTGGCTCGCGCACGGAAAGGCGCTTTGCTTGCGATGGGCGCGGCGTGGCAGACCGGTCGAGTTCGTCGCCCACGTTCTGACGGCCCGGCCGGGTCGCGCCGAGAGCGTCGAGGCCTGGGCGCGGCGAGCGCGCTATCAGGCCCTGCGACACATGGCGGTGGAACACGACGTCGATCTCGTGCTGCTCGCGCACCATCGTCGCGACCAGGCTGAAACGTTTCTGCTGCAAGCCCTGCGCGGCGGCGGTGTGGCGGCGCTTTCGGCGATGCCGAGGCAGGTTCGCCGCGACGGCGTGAGTTGGGCGCGGCCCTGGCTCGACATGCCGTGGGAGGCCATCGACGCCTATGTGGGCCGTCATCGTCTCGGCCACGTCGACGACGATACGAACGACGACCAGCGCTTCGCCCGCAACCGCTTGCGCGCTCGTGTGTGGCCGGCATTGATCGACGCCTTTGCCGATGCCGAGGCCTCGCTTGCCGACGCGGCGCGGTGGGCCCAGGAGGCGGCTGCCGGCCTGACCGAACTGGCCGCGATCGACTTGCGCACGGTCTCCGCGAAAGATGCACTCGACATCGCCGCGTGGCGGTTGCTATCGCAAGCCCGGCAGAGCAATGCCTTGCGTGTGTGGTTGCGCGAGAGAAGCGGAAAGGCGCCCGCGGCGAAGCTTGTCGAACGGCTGATGAAGGAGCTGCGAGGGCAGGGTGCGATGAGATGGCCGATACCGTCGGGCGAGCTTCGGAGCTATCGCGGGCGCTTGCGGTATGAGGCAGATGTGGCTTCGCGCCCGCCCTTACCCCGGCCCTCTCCCGCGGGCGGGAGAGGGAGTCGCACGACGCAGGATCTGAGCAGGGCGGGCGTACGCGAGCTTGCGGAATGGGGCGGGGCGTTGGTCGTCGAGCGGGTCGAGGCGGGCGGCATTGCGCTGACGATGGCGGCCCGACTCGAGTTGCGCGCGCGCGCGCCGGGCGATCGCTTTCAGGCCGGGCCGGGGCGACCGCCGCGCAGCCTCAAGCTCCAATACCAGGCGGCCGGCGTGCCGGCGTGGCAGCGCGACGGCCCGATCCTTTGTCACGACGACGGCGCACCGGTCTACGTGCCCGGGCTCGGCATCGACGCGCGAGCTCTGGCCGAGCCAGGCGAAGCACAGGTGAGTCTCGCCTGGCTGCGGCGCTGAATACGCTGCCCGCGTCAGACACCGCGATAGCTGCGGTTGCGCGCCGATAGAATCGTCAGTTCGCCTTCTCACGTCTCTTGTTTCATCGCGCCCCGCCTGACTCAGGCGCGAAACCTGCGCGCCTCCTCCATGGCATTGATCGTTCACAAGTACGGCGGCACGTCGATGGGCTCGCCGGAGCGGATCCAGAGCGTCGCCAGACGTGTCGCCAAGTGGGCGCGGGCGGGGCACCAGATGATCGTCGTGCCTTCGGCGATGAGCGGCGAGACCAATCGGCTTCTCGCGCTCGCCAAACAGGTCTCGCCCGAGCGCACCACGCCCGAGTTGCTGCGCGAGATCGACATGATCGCCGCGACGGGCGAGCAGGTCTCGGTCGGCCTGCTGGCGATCGCGCTTCACGCCGAAGGCATTCCCGCTGTCAGCTACGCAGGCTGGCAGGTACCGATCGAGACGGACATTGCATACACGAAGGCGCGCATCCGCTCGATCGACGACAAGCGGATCCGAGCCGATCTCGACGCGGGCAAGGTTGTCGTCGTCACCGGCTTTCAGGGCGTCGATCCGCAAGGCCACATCACGACGCTCGGGCGCGGCGGGTCGGACACCTCGGCTGTCGCGGTCGCCGCGGCGCTGCAGGCCGACGAGTGCCTGATCTACACCGATGTCGACGGCGTCTACACGACCGACCCGCGGATCGTCGCCGACGCGCGTCGCCTCAAGAGCATCAGCTTCGAGGAGATGCTCGAGATGGCGAGCCTCGGCTCGAAGGTGCTGCAGATCCGTTCGGTGGAATTCGCCGGCAAATACCGGGTGCCGTTGCGCGTGCTCTCGAGCTTCACGCCCTGGGACATTCCGATCGACGAGGAAGCGCGCTCGGGCACGCTCATCACCTTCGAGGGAGACGAGAAAATGGAACAAGCCGTCGTATCCGGCATCGCGTTCAACCGCGACGAAGCCAAGATCAGCCTGATGGGCGTGACCGACAAGCCCGGCATCGCGCACCTGATCCTCGGACCCGTGGCCGAAGCGAACATCGACGTCGACGTGATCATCCAGAACGTGTCGCACGATGGCCGCACCGACTTCTCGTTCACCGTCAACCGCAACGACTACGGACGGACCATGGAGCTGATGCGAAGCGCCGTGATCCCGCACACCGGGGCGGCCGGGCTGATCGGCGACGACCGGATCTGCAAGGTGAGCATCGTCGGCATCGGCATGCGCTCGCACGTCGGCGTCGCCAGCAAGATGTTCGCCGCCCTGAGTGTGGAGGGCATCAACATCCAGATGATCACGACCAGCGAGATCAAGACCAGCGTGGTCATCGACGAGAAGTACATGGAACTCGCCGTGCGCGCGCTGCACAAGGCCTTCGACCTCGACCAGGAGCCCGCGAGCGCCTGAGCCGGGCCTTGCCAAGAGGACGAGCCGTTAGAATCCGCCCCCACGGAGCTGTGACCGAGTGGCCGAAGGTGCTCCCCTGCTAAGGGAGTATGTGGGCAAAACCTGCATCGAGGGTTCGAATCCCTCCGGCTCCGCCAAGACATCGATTCAAAACGGGCCTCACGGCCCGTTTTTTATTGGCGCGCGCCGAGG
>JAYSMB010000016.1:0-6341 GCA_043725065.1 Burkholderiales bacterium | reverse complement strand
TCCAACATCTGCAGCAGTTCCTGCGGCTGCATGCCGGCGCGCGCGTCGTTGGTTCCGCCAAGGGGTCGGTGCCGACACCGGCCCAGGAGCTGCGTGCCGGTCGGGCGGTCGAGGTCGGCGGTTATCTTCTGACACCGGACCTGGCGCAAGCCCTCGAGCGCGCCAGCTTCGACGTGCCGGGCGGCTTCGCCGGCCGCATCGTCTGGTACGAGGTCTGGCAGGACGACACGCCGGCGGTCTCGATCGGTGCGGAGCGGCTGGCAGGGAAATTGCGCGAGCGAAACGTCGAGGTTCACATCGAAGCACTGTCCGGGCCGCCGTTCTGGCAAACCGTGGAGCTCGAGAAATGCGACGTTTTGCTCGAGCGGTCGCTGCTTGCGCTGGCTGAGAGCGGGGCCGGCATGTCGGCCTCGATCGCACCGGCGCCTGTCGAGCGGGCGGCCGACGACGGCGGCGACCCATCGCCCGGCGAGCGAAGCCTCGGCTTTCGTTGCGCAGGAGAGCAACTCTGGGGTGTCCTCGCCAGACCGGCGTTGTCGCTCGTCAGCGATTCGACCGGCGTGGTGATCGCGGTCGGCGGGCCGCAATACAGGGTAGGCAGCCATCGCCAGTTCGTCCTGCTCGCGCGACGCCTCGCAGAGCAGGGCTATCCGAGCCTGCGCTTCGATTACCGCGGCATGGGCGACAGCGAGGGCGCACGGCGCAGCTTCGAAGACGTCGGCCCGGATCTGCACGCCGCCGTGGACGCTCTTCGGTTGGCCTGTCCGGCGATTCGCGACGTGGTCGTCTGGGGCTTGTGCGATGCCGCCTCGACGGCCCTCATGCATGCTGTTTCGCATCCTTCGGTGTCGGGCCTGGTCGCCGTCAATCCATGGGCCCGCGGCGAGGCCTCGCTGGCTGCCGTTCAGGTCAAGCACTACTACCTGGCGCGCGCACTGCAGCGAGAGTTCTGGGCCAAGCTGCTGGGTGGCGGCGTCGACTTGCGGGGTTCAGCTCTGGCGCTGGGCCGCAACATCCGTCAGGCCTGGGCCCACTTCCGTTCGATGCGCTCGGATGCCGCGACCGGCGAGTCGTATCAGTCGCGCATGGCGCGAGGCTTGGCCGGGTTCGGCGGTCGCGTGCTGTTGATCCTTGCCGGCAACGACTTGACGGCCAAGGAGTTCCTCCAGCACGCCGACGCATCTTCGGCGTGGCGCGGCCTGCTCCGTTCGCGCAAGGTCAGTCGCATCGACATCGACCAGGCCGACCACACCTTTTCATCGCGCGAATGGCGGCGCCAGGCCGAGGAGGCGACCCTCGCATGGCTGCAGCTCGGCCGCAGAACGCTTGCGCCTTGACGCGGCGGGTTCGACACGGGAACGCCCAGGCATGAGGGCAGAAATGGCGCGCGGCGCCGCCTGGATGGTGCTGTTTCGGCTAATCGATCGATCGATCGGCGTCGTCAGCACCACCGTCCTGGCGCGCTTGCTGATCCCGGCCGATTTCGGGCTCGTGGCGATGGCGATGTCGGTCATCGCGATCGTCGAGCTGGCCACCGCCTTCAGCTTCGAAATGGCGCTGATCCAGAAGGCCGATCCATTGCCCGAGCACTTCAACACGGCCTGGACCCTGAACATCCTGATGGCGCTTGGCGGTGCGGTTGCGACGGCGGCCCTGGCCTACCCGGCGGCGTCGTTCTACGGCGACCCGCGCCTCGTGCCGGTGATGTTCGTGATCGGCGCGGCCTGGTTCGTCTCGGGTTTCGAGAACACCGGCATCGCGCACTTCCGCCGCGACATGAACTTCTCGGCCGACTTCCGCTGGATGGCGTCGCGCCGCCTCATCGGCTTCGTCGTGACGATGGTCGCGGCGGTGGCCTTCCGTTCCTACTGGGCGCTGGTGATCGGCTCGGCCACCGGGCGCCTCACCGGGGTCGTCATGAGCTACCTCATGCATCCCTACCGGCCGCGATTCGCCCTCAAGGGTTCGAGGGAGCTGTTCTCCTTTTCCGGCTGGATGCTCGTCGGAAACATCGCCAACGCCGCGCTGAGCCGCCTGCCGCAGATCTACGTCGGCCGCGTCTTCGGCGCCCAGTCGCTCGGCGCCTATTCGGTGGGCTCGGAGATCGCACAGCTGGCGCACACCGAGCTGGTCGCCCCGATCAATCGCGCCATGTTTCCCGGCTATTCGAGGCTGGCGCAGGATCCGGAGGCCTTTCGCCGCGTCTGCATCGATGCGACCGCGGCGATCTTGCTGATCGTCCTGCCGGCGAGCACGGCGATCGCCATGCTCGCCGAGCCGATCGTCCGGGTTCTGCTCGGCGCGCAGTGGCACGGGGCGGTGCCCATCATCCAGATCCTGGCGTTCTCCGGCGCGGTCTCGGCGGTCAACTCCAACAACACCTCCGCCTATCTCGCGCTCGGCAAGCCGTATCTTTCGGTGCTCATCCTCGTCACGCGGCTGTTCGTGTTCGTGGTCGCCGTCATCGCTTTGGGATCCGGTCACGGCGTCGCCATCGTCGCCTACGCCGAGCTCGCGGCGTCGTTCGGCTGTCTCGCAGTCAGCCTGCCGATCCTGCTGAAGTCGCTCGATCTCGGCGTGGCGCAATACGTCTCCAGCCTGTGGCGGCCCTTGGTGGCGAGCGCAGTCGGGGCGGCGGCCGTCCACGGCTTCGTCAACGCCGCCGGCGGCGATGGCTTCGCCGGTGCCGTCGGACAACTGGCCGCCGGCCTCGCCGTCGGCGCCGTGGTCTACCCGCTGATGCTCTGGGGGCTCTGGCGGTTGTCGGGTCGGCCTGCGGGCGTTGAGGTGATGATCGGCACCCGCGTTGCCGCTGCCTTGAAGAAGACCTTGGGGCGCGCCGGCTAGCCGCGGCTCACAGCTGAATCGACGGTCACGTCGATCGTGGCGATGATGCGTGACCTGCCGGTGGCAGGCCGCGCTGGCTCCTCAGCGCTTGGTGGCCTTGCGGCGACGGGACAAGAGCGTCATGGTGCCGAGGGCGGCCAGGACCAGGGCTCCCGTTGCAGGCTCGGGCAGCTTGTGGGCGGTGAACGTCACCGACGTCGCAGCACCCGTGGCGACGTTGAGCTCGGAATATCCGCTCGAGCCACAGCTGTAGCCGGGGTAGGGCGGCAAGGTGGCGCAGATGTTGAACACACCGCCGCTGGCCGTCCTGAAGAGGATGCCGCCGGCATCCAGGAAGGAGACGGGGCCGGGCAGGAGCAGATTGTCGAAACCGTACGTGGCGTACGTCGGCGGCGCGATCAAGGCCGTGATCGGGTCGCTGCCGTTGCGTACGCCGGTAATGGCGGTGACGAGATAGCCGCCGTTGGTCGGCGTGTCGGAGGCCGTCAGCGTGCCGTCGACCGTCACCGTGCTGCCATTGGTGTAGTCGAAGTCCCAGATGCTGGCGCTCGCGGAAGCGCTCGCCGCCAAGAGCACTGCTCCCACCGTCCCTGCCCATCCACGCATGCAATGCTCCGATTTCGACCGGGGGCGGGGATACCGCCACCTGATAAGGGGCTATTCTGCCTCTGCCCACGATTTTCGTGCGAGATTTCCGACAGACGGTGGACTCTCGAACGGATCGCGCCTCCCTGTGCGGCGCCCGGTGACGACCGACCTTCCGTCAGCCCGATTTCCCGGTGCCCTCCGGCGGGTCGCCCGGCTTCAGGGAAGCGTCGACCGATTCGAGCATGTCGGAGAAGAAGGTCTCCAGCGCCGGTGCGTGCGAACTCGCCGGATCTTCCTGGAGCGTGGCCGCGATCACCCACGCCGACCGCTCGCTGTGCCCACGAATTCGGGCCAGGATCTGCAGGAACGCGACACGGGCCGGGCTGGTGGTCATCGTTCCGTCGACCCAGTACCAGTGCCAGACGATCACGCGCTGGCCCTGCCCGACCAAGGTGCCGGTGCGGACGGAGACGACGCCCCCGCCGGTGCTCGCCTCCGCGCTGCCTCGCCGGACCTGCTTCCAGCGCGGGTCTGCCGGCTCGACCAGCCGGTTGGCCGACGAGGCGAGCTTGGCCTCGGGCGTCGGCCGGTCGAACATCGCCACGTAGACGGTGACCCGCCTTGCATTCTTCTCGAAGGTTCGCGTCGTCTCGCTGAGCGGATCCCGCAGCTGCGGCTTCCAGGCCGTCACCGGTTCGTCGACGAGGCGCCAGCCCAGGCGAGGCGCGATCTCGCCCGTCGGCGCTGAAGCCTGTTGCGATCCGCGCTCCGTGCCGGCAAGGAGCAACGGCCACAAGACAAGCACTGCGGCGGCCGCGAACGACGCGGCGAGCCCGCGCATCGACGCGCGGCCGTCGAGCGAGGTCGCCCTCGACGGCGAGGCGGCGTCGGTCGGCGGGGCGGGGTCACTGATGACGACGGCCGGTTCACGCCACAGCGCGCCGAGCGAAAACAGGACGGCAATGACGGCGACGAAGAACACGCTGCCGTAGATGAAGTGATCGATCCCGAGCGCCAACTTGTTGTCGCTGAAATGAGCCAGCATGACGATGGCGAAGGCCCGCAGCCAGTTGGCGACGACCACGGTCGCGAGCGCGGCGCAGATGAAGACGAGGCGCCGCCTGATACCTCGGTACATCGTCCAGGCGTACAGGGAGCTCACGGTCAGGCACGCGAAAACATAGCGGATGCCGCTGCACGCATCGACGACCGACCAGTCGCCGCTCGGAATGGAGAAATCGTTGCCGTCGCGATGCACGGGCACGCCGCACAGCCTGAGCGCCGCCACGACAAAGTCGGCGGTCCAGTCGATCATGGGCGGAATCAGCGAGTCGCCGAAGGGAACCGCGAAGAAGAGGAACGCGAACGGGAAGGCGAGCGCGCAGACCCACGCCCGGCCGAGCAGGGTGGCCACGACCGCCGGCACCAGGGCAACGAGCGCGATCTGACTCGGCTCGGCGGCGAACGCGAGGCGCGACGTCAGCCAGATGGAGCCGATCGCCGAGATGGCCAGCAGGCCGGGCCACCACGGCTGCATCGGCAGCCGTGCCAGCGTCGATCGACGTTCCCAGACGAGCCACAGGAAGATCGGCAGGATCAGGAAGCCGTGCGAATAGGTCGTCGATTCCCGCCATGCATCGACCATCGACACGCTGGTCTGCGCGTAGATCGCCAGCACGCCGGCCAATATCGCGGCGACGCCGACGAGCGAGCTCATTGCTTGCCGGGCGGGGCGGGCCGATCGCCGAAGACGAGCGCCACTACGACTTGCCCAGCAAGGTCGCGATCGTGGCCTTGCCCGGAAAATCGTCCCGCGAGGCGAGCAGCTCGCGCAGTTCGGCCTTGCCTTCCTCGGCTCGACCCGCGCGCAGCAGGCCGATCGCGTAGTGCAGGCGCAGATCCTTGCGATCCGGAGCGAGCTGGCGTACCCGGGTCAACGAGCCGAACGCCTGCTCGATGTCGCCACGCTCGAGTTGCAGCATGCCCAGCGTATCGAGCACGACCGGGTTGTCGGATGCCAATGCGGCCGCACGCTCTGCGAACCCGAGCGCCCTGGGATCCTTCAGCTCCCCGAGCGCCCAGGCGAGGTTGTTCAGCGCCGGCACGCTGTCTGGATCGCGGCGCAGCACGGCCTCGTATTGGCCGACCGCGGCCGGATAGCGCTTGGCCTTCAGATTCACGTCGGCGACGTACAGGCGCATCGTCATATCGTCCGGATTCCTGGCGAGCCATTCCGCCGCGAATTTTTCGCCCTCGTCGGCGTGCCCGGCGCCCGACAAAGAGCGTGCGAGCTTGACGCCGGCCGCTTCCGATCGCGGCTTGATGACGAGCGCGGCCTGGTAGGCGCGAACCGCCTGCGGCCACTTCCGCTGGGCCGCGCTCACGTCCCCTTCCAGCATCGGCCCGAGGACGGACTCCGGCCGCCGGGCCTTCCACGCCGTCGCGACCTCGAGTGCGTCGTCGAATCTTGCCGCCGATAGATACGCGGCGACGAGCCTCTGCGCGATCTCGTCGTTGTCCGGCGCCGAACGCTGCGCCAGGCGCAAGGTGCGCGCCGCAGAATTGAAATCGCGGATCCTGGTCTGGCTCGCGGCGAGCTTCAACAACGGTGCCGTGGCCTCTGGCTGCAGCCAAGCCATCTCCTCGAATGCCTTGATCGCCTCGCCGTTCGCACCGGCCGCCTCCTGCACGTCGCCGAGCAACTCCCGCAAGCGCGGCTCGGTCGGATTCGCGGCCACGCCTTGCGATGCTGCTGCGATCGCAGCCTGCGGCTCATGCCGGTGCAAGTGGAGTCGCGCGAGCGCGATGTAAGGCTCGGCGGTGCGAGGGCTCGCGGCGATCGCCCGGCGCAAGGTGGCGTCGGCCTCTGCCGTCTTGCCGGCACGCTCCTGCAATTCGGCGAACAC
>JAYSMB010000015.1:0-2519 GCA_043725065.1 Burkholderiales bacterium | reverse complement strand
TCACGTTGTAGGCGTCCATGAAGGTCAGGAACGAATAGAACGAATCGCTCGAATCCACGCCCATCGGCATGCCGATGCCGTAGGCGCGCGTGCCGGTCTTCTGGCGGTATGCGGGCTGTACCTTGTCGCACCAGAAGCCCCAGTATTCCTTCCAGCCGGTCGGGATATCGGACTCCTTGAACCCGGCGTCGGCGAGCATGTCCTTCCAGTACTGGATGTGCATCGTCTGCTGCTTGATCGGGAAGGCGTAGTAGGCGCGGCTCTTGGTCTGGTCGTTGTAGAGGAAGGTGGTCGACAGGGCAGTCGGCTCGAACTTGCCGCGCAGCGGGTCGATCACGCTGCCGATGTCTTCGAGCTTGCCGTCGAAGGCCCACTTGGCGGTGACCTGGAAGTCGTAGACGTCGGCGTAGGCAACGTCGGGCGGGCTGCCCGAGTCGAGCGCCGAAACGGTCTTCGGGATCATGTCCTGGATCGCGTATTGCGAGAGTTCGACCTTGATGTTCTTGTGCTTGGCCTCGAACTTCTTGATCGCCGCGAACAGTGCGTCGTCTTCGGACTTGTAGAAGCCCTTGACCCACCAGACGGTGAGCTTTTCCTGGGCCAGCACGTGGCCGGCAAACGCCAGTGCGCAACCGGCGATGACGCCGACGATCGTCTTCCTCATCATGTCTCCTCGGACCAAGGTTTCAGCGGCGGCTCCCTGAATGGCAGCAGCGGCAAAACCATACCGGAAGAGGCGGCAACTCTCAATCCGGACTTAGCGAAAGTTGTCTGGACGACCCAACCCGACCAGGCCGGCCGGATTTGTCAGCCGGACCAGGCCGGCTTGCGCTTTTCGATGAAGGCCCGCACGCCTTCGAGAGCGGCTTCGTCCATCATGTTGCAGGCCATCGTCCGCCCCGCGTCGTCGTACGCAGCTTCGACTCCGACTTCGAGCTGCCGGTAGAAGAGCTGCTTGCCCATCGCGATCGCGACGCGCGGTTTGGCGACGATGGCGGCGACGAGCGTCTCGACTTCAGCGTCGAGCGCGTCGGGCTCGGCAACCCGATTGACGAGGCCGCGCGCCTTCGCTTCCTCGGCCGAAATGAAGTCGCCCGTTACCAGCATCTCGAAGGCCGGCTTGCGCTGCAGGTTTCGCGAGAGCGCAACGCTCGGCGACGAGCAGAACAAACCGAGGTTGACGCCGCTGACCGCGAAGCGAGCCGTGTTCGCCGCGACGGCCAGGTCGCAGGCGGCGACGAGCTGGCAGCCGGCCGCCGTGGCGATGCCCTGCACCCGCGCGATCACCGGCACCGGCAGACGCTGGATCGTCAACATCATCTGCGAGCACTGCGCGAACAGCGCTTCGTAGTAAGCCTGCGAAGGCTCGGCGCGCATTTCCTTCAGGTCGTGGCCGGCCGAAAAGGCCTTGCCTTCCGCGGCGATGACGACGACGCGGACGGTGTCGTCGGACGAGGCGGCGTCGAGTTCGCTCCGCAGTGCGGTCAGCATGCCGGCGCTCAGTGCGTTGAACGATTGCGGGCGAGCGAGCGTGAGCCTGAGCACGCCTCGTTCGTCGCGCTCGCGGCGCACGTATTCCCCCTCGCCCGCTTGCGGGAGAGGGTTGGGGTGAGGGTGCTCGGTCATGTTCTCTCCTACTCGATCGCCGCATTGGACCTTGCCCGTTCGCGCAGCTGGAACTTCTGGATCTTGCCGGTCGAGGTCTTCGGGATCACCTCGAAGCGGATGTCGCGCGGCACTTTGTAGCCGGCGAGCAATGCCTTGCAGTGCGCGACGAGTTCGGCGGCCGCTACTTGCACACCCGGCCGCAACTCGACAAAGGCGACCGGCGCTTCGCCCCACTTCGGATCGGGCCGCGCGACCACCGCGCAGGCCAGCACCGCAGCGTGGCGGTACAGCGCGTCTTCCACCTCGAGCGAGCTGATGTTCTCGCCGCCCGAGATGATGATGTCCTTGCTCCGGTCCTTGATCTTGACGTAGCGGTCGGCCTCGAGCACGGCCAGGTCGCCGGTGTGGAACCAGCCGCCCACAAATGCTTCGGTGGTCGCATTCGCGTTCTTCAGATAGCCGCTCATGACGATGTTGCCGCGGAACATGATCTCGCCCATGGTCTCGCCGTCGGCCGGCACTTCACGCATCGTCTTCGCGTCCATCACGGCCATGCCTTCTTCCAGCGCGTATCGAACGCCCTGGCGGCCGTTCAGGCGAGTCTGCTCGGACAGCGACTCTTCGCTCCACGACGCGCGCTTGACCGCGACCGCCGCCGGCCCGTAGACCTCGGTCAGCCCGTAGACGTGGGTGATGTCGAAGCCGATCCGCGCCATGCCCTCGATCATCGCCGCCGGCGGCGCCGCGCCCGCGACCATCGCTCTCACCTTCTGCGCGATGCCGGCGCGCATCGAATCCGGCGCCGCGATCAGCAGGTTGTGCACGATCGGCGCGGCGCAATAGTGGTCGACGCGTTCGCTGCGGATCGCGTCGAAGATCGCTTCGGCTTCGACCTTGCGCAAGCAGACGTG
>JAYSMB010000014.1:0-2967 GCA_043725065.1 Burkholderiales bacterium | reverse complement strand
GGGACGCGCTGCACCGCGAAGCTGCGCGCCGAGTGGAAGCCCGCGCCGGCCGCCAGCGCTGCGACAGCGAGCGCCGCAGCGCTCACCGGACCCGGCGAGTTCAGTTTCTCGACCGGCGGCCCGGCGATCGTTTCGATGCAGCCGGGCGAGGGCGGCGAGATCGAGGAAGACCAGCACTTCCTGATCCACCTGAACGGGCCGGCCGTCGAAGCGAGCGTTCTCGCCAATGCCTGGTGCGAGGTCGAAGGGATCGGCGAGCGCTTGCCGCTGCGGCTCGTGAGCGGAGAGTTGCGCGAGCAGTTGCTGAAGGCACGGCGCATCGCCAGGGATCAGGCGGCTCGCGTGTTGGTCGCGCGCTGCGACCGGCCGCTGCCCAACGGCGCGGCGGTGCGTCTTGTGTGGGGCAAAGGCATCGCGGCTGCCTTGAATCCGCAGGTCGTGACCTCGATCGAACAGCGTTTTCGCCTGCACGTTCGCGCCGCGTTCACGGCCGAGTTCAGTTGCGAACGCGAGCGCGCCGCGGCGCCCTGCCTGCCGATCCGGCCGATGAGCCTGCGCTTTTCGGCACCGGTGTCTCGTGAGATCGCGGCTCAGGTGCGGCTCGCGCCGGCCAGTGGCGACGCGCTCGCGCCGGTGTTCGACAAGGACGACAAGGCGGTCGAGGTCAGCGAGATCACGTTCCCGAAGCCGCTCGCCGAGAACGCGTCATACAACGTCGTGCTGCCGCGCGATCTCAAGGACAACGCGGGTCGGCCACTCGCCAACGCGGCGAGCTTTCCGCTCAAGGTCGCCACCGGCGCCGCGCCGCCGATCGCCAAGTTCGCGGCCGCGCCGTTCGGCATCGTCGAGCGCTATGCCGACGCGACGCTGCCGGTGACTTTGCGCCATGTTCAGGCCGATCTGCGTTCCGCTTCGGGCGGCGCGAGCGGCGCCGCTTCCGCGAGCGCCGGCCAGGTTCGCGTCAAGCGATTGCGGAGCGACGCCGACATCCTGGCCTGGTACGCAAAAGTCCAGAAGTACCACGAGACGCAGATGACGGCCGAAGAACTCGGCCTGCCGAAGGGCCAGTGGTTCACAACCGAAGACGACACCGATGCCAAGGGCCGGCTGATCAAGCGCAGGGTCGAGCGGCGGGTCGGCACGCGCGAGATCTCGTTGCTTGCCAACGACGCGGGCGCGCAGCGGCTCGATCTGCCCCAGCTTGCCGGCGGCGACCCGCGCCCGTTCGAGGTGGTCGGCCTGCCGCTCACCGAACCGGGCTATCACGTCGTCGAGATCGAATCGCTGCGCCTCGGCCAGTCGTTGCTCGACAAGCGCGCGCCGATGTTCGTTCGCACCGGCGTGCTGGTCACCAACCTCGGCGTTCACTTCAAGCAGGGCCGCGAGAACAGCATCGTCTGGGTGACGACGCTCGATCGCGGCAAGCCGGTCGAGGGCGCGGAGGTCGTCGTCAACAACTGTTTTGGGAATCCGCTGTGGAGCGGGCGTAGCGACGCCAAGGGGCTGGCCGTGGTGGCCCGCGCGCTCGACTCGAGCTTCGAGAACTGCCCGGCCGACAGCGGCTATTTCGTGACCGCGCGAAAGGCCGACGAAGGAAGTGGCAAGAGCGGCGGTGCGACCGATGTCGCATTCGTCTTCAGCACATGGCAGAAGGGCATCGAGTCGTGGCGCTTCAACGTGCCGACCGGCCGCGGCGCCGAGCCCGACCTGCGCGCGGCGACCGTCTTCGACCGCAGCCTGTTCCGTGCCGGCGAGACGGTCTCGATGAAGCACTTCATCCGCACCGAGACGGCGAGCGGACTCGCCGCCGTGCCGGCCGACAAGCTGCCGACCCGGGTAAAACTCGTGCATCAGGGCAGCGGCCAGGAGTTCGTGTTCCCCTTGCAATGGAACAGCGGCGGGCGCAGCGCCGTGACGACCTGGAGCATTCCGCCCGCGGCCAAGCTCGGCGTCTACGACGTGACGCTCGAGCGGCCCGTGGCGGGCGCAAAGCCGCGCGAAGGCGAAGAAGAAGGCGAGGTGCGCCAGCGCAGCTGGACCAGCGGCAATTTCCGGGTCGAGGAATTCCGTTTGCCGCTGGTAGATGCACGACTCTCGGGACCGAAGGCGGTCGCCGTCGCGCCGACGAGCGTGACCGTCGACGTGCAGATGAACTACTTCTCCGGCGGGCCGATGAGCGGTGCGCCCTTGCGTGCCTCGGCCTTGCTGAAGAGCCGCAGCCCGAGCTTTGCCGGCTACGACGAGTTCTCTTTCGATCCGCCACGCGATCCGAAGAAGGCCGAGCAGGAAGGCAACGAGAACGAAGAGAGCGACAGCAGCGCGCGCGACGGCAAGCTCGTCGCCGACAAGCTGCCGCTCACCAGCGATCGCAACGGCGCCGCGAGCTTCGTCTTGAAAGACTTGCCGAAGATCGTGCGGCCGAGCCAGATCGACGCCGAGCTCAGCTTCAACGATCCGAACGGCGAGACACAGACCGTGGCCACGCGGATCGATCTCTGGCCCAGCGCGGTCGTGCTGGGCGTGCGTGCCGGATCGTGGGCGAGCAACCGCGGCAGCGCCAAGTTCACGGTGCTCGCGCTCGATACGGCGGGCAAGCCGATCAAGGGGCAGAGCGTGACGGTGCGCGGCCGCGTCAGCCAGATCATCTCGACGAGAAAGCGCATGGTCGGTGGCTTCTACGCCTACGAGAACCACACCGACGTCAAAGAGCTCGGGTCGCTCTGCGCCGGTGCGACCGATGACCACGGCCTGCTGCTGTGCGGGGCCTCGCTCGAGACCGCCGGGCAGGTCGAGCTGATCGCCGAGAACAAAGACGGCGCCGGCAATCCGGTCGCTGCGGCGGCGAGCGTCTGGATCACCAAGCAGGGCGAGCTCTGGTTCTCGCAGGACAACGACGACCGCATCGACGTGCTGCCCGAGAAGAAGCGCTACGAGCCGGGCGAGACGGCGCGGCTGCAGGTGCGCATG
>JAYSMB010000013.1:0-1731 GCA_043725065.1 Burkholderiales bacterium | reverse complement strand
GGAGCCAGTCTTCGCATCGATCGCACGCTGCCGTCACAGTCGGCGACGCCGATGGCGACGGCGAGGCAGGCACCGTCGTCGTAGCTGTTGTCGGTTTGTTCCGCGACCGCGCTGAACAGCCACGAGCCATCGGGCAGGGCGGCTCCGTCGGTGAAGGCGAAGGGCACGCCGTCGACCACGCCGAGATCGCAGTCGACGATCGAGTGCGGCCGCAACGATGTCGTGGCGCCGCTCAACCACGCCGTGACGTCTTTCAACGAGAAACGGACGACGGCATTGGGGCCGCTCATGCTGCCGCGCTGGAGCAGAACCAACGCATCGCCCGCGATGAAAGCGCCCTCGATGTTCAACTCGGCGAACCGTGCGCTCAGCGCGTCGTACAAAGGCTCGAGATCGATCGCGCGAGCCGGGCCGTGGGCCTCGCCGCGCTCATCGAGCTTCAACAAGGCGCCGGAGAAACGGCTCGGTCGCGAACCCGAGCCCAGCGCCAGCAGTGCGCCGGCGGGCCACTGCGCTGTCGAAGGCAGCAGCAACAACGCCTCGAGATCGGCCTTCTGCGCCTTCCTCTTTTTCGCGGAGTCGGGCAGGTCGCCGTCGAAGAGCCGGATCAGTCGCCCGGGCGCGGTGCCGGCCGCGTCGAATACTCCAAGGTGGTTCTCGTCGTCGGCAACCACGTACAGACGCTCGCCGACGCGCACCAGCCCACTGGCGGCGCTCAGAAACGACAGCCCGCGCGGATGGCCGGCCGGGTCGACCGCGAGCTTTCTGATCTCTCGATAGATCAAGGGCATGGCTGCCTCGTGTTCGGTCGCAGGGCGCCACGCGGCTCAGCGCCGCAAGCCCGCCACCTGCTTGTAGTCGTCGGCGATCTTCGCCAACTCTTGCTGCGAGACCAGGTCTTCGATCCGCGTGAAGGGCTTGTCGCCGGAACGCTCGTGCACGATGCGCAGGATCGCGTCGGGCGGATTGGTGCGGTTCATCAGCACGACCTTCGCGGTGGCCGCGTTGCGCACGCGCTCGTATTCGGCGAGCGCTTCGGGTACGAGGCCGCGGGTTGCGAGCTGGTCGCGGAGAAAGCGCGCGTCGAGGATCGCCTGGCCGGCGCCGTTCGAGCCGCGCGGCACCATCGGATGCGCCGCGTCGCCGAGCAGCGTGACGCGGCCGAAGCTCCAGCGCGGCAGCGGATCCTGATCGACCATCGGGTAAGCGAGCACCGTCGTGGTGTTGCGGATCAGCGCGGCAACGTCGAGCCAGTCGAAGTGCCAGTGCTCGAAGGCCGAAAAGAAATCGCCGAGCTTGCCCTGTGCGTTCCAGTCGCGCTGCACCGGCTCGGCCGACTCGAGTTCAGCCACCCAGTTGACGAGCTGCCGGCCTTCGCCGTCGATGTCGCCGCGAATCGGATAGATCACCATCTTGCCGACCGAGAGCCAGCCGGCGCGGACCATGGTCGCGCCGCTCAGGAAGGGTGCATGCGCGGCGACGCCTCGCCACATGTTCACGCCGGACCAGCGTGGCGGCCCTTCGTCCGGATAGAACTGCTTGCGCACGGCAGAGTGAATGCCGTCGCAGGCGACCGCGACCTTGCCTGCCGCGTCCGGCAGCGCTTCACCGCCCGGGCCGCGAAAGCGCACGCGAACACGATCCTCGCCGACGTGGTCCACTCCAATGCACGCGTGTCCCGTCAGCAACCGGTCGGCGCCGATGCGCTCCTTCACCGCCGCGAGCAGCACA
>JAYSMB010000012.1:0-3572 GCA_043725065.1 Burkholderiales bacterium | reverse complement strand
GCAAGCGTTCGATATTCGACGCGATGCCGGTCCACGCCTCGGCGTCGATCAGCGGCCCCACGTCGGTCTCGTAGCGCGCCGGGTCGCCCACCTTCAACTCGGCGAGCGCGCCGCGAACCATCTCGATCACGGTGTCGGCGATGCCTTCGTGAACGCAAAGAAGGCGAAGTGCCGAACAACGCTGGCCGGCCGACCGAAACGCGCTCTGCACGACCGCATCGACCACTTGCTCCGGCAGCGCGCTCGAGTCCACGATCATCGCGTTGACGCCGCCGGTCTCGGCGATCAGCGCAACGATGGCGCCCTGCCGCGCCGCGAGCGAGCGGTTGATGACTTGCGCCACCGGCAACGACCCGGTGAAGCAGACGCCACCGATTCGCACGTCGGCCACCAGCGCGGCGCCGATCGTCTCGCCCGGGCCGTGAAGTATCGACAGCGCCTGCTCCGGCACCCCTGCCTCGTGGAGCAGCGCGACCATGCGCGCCGCGACGCACGGCGTCTGCTCGGCCGGCTTGGCGACGACCGTGTTGCCGGCGACCAGCGCAGCGACGACCTGTCCGCTGAAGATCGCAAGCGGGAAATTCCACGGGCTGATGCAAGCGAAAACACCGCGACCACACAGATGCAGTTCGTTGCTCTCGCCGGTCGGCCCGGGAAGCATCTGCGGCACGAGACGGTGCTCGGCTTCGTCGGCGTAGTAGCGGCAGAAATCGACCGCCTCGCGCACTTCGGCGATGCAATCGCCCTGGGTCTTGCCAGCCTCGACGACGAGCGGGGCGCAGAACTCGGCGAGCCGCGCTTCAAGCAAGTCGGCGGCGCGGCGCAGCACGGCGGCGCGATCTTTCACCGGTGTGGCGTTCCACGCCGGGAAGGCGGCGGCGGCGCGCCCGACGGCCGCATCCACCTCGACAGCGCCCGCCTCGGCAACCGTCTCGATTCCTCGCCGCACGAGCCCGGCGATCGCGCGCTCAATCGGCTCGCGCTCCGCGAGCACCGCGAGATCGACGCCGCGCGAGTTGGCGCGGGCGGTCGGGTCGCCGGCGCGATAGAGATCGATCGGCAGCGGCAGCCGGTGGGCGCCGGGTGGCGCCGCCAATGGCGACACCAGCAACTCATCGACATCCACCGACGCGTCCGACAACTGATGCACGAACGACGAGTTGGCGCCGTTCTCGAGCAGGCGCCGCACCAGATAGGCGAGCAGATCCCGATGTTCGCCCACCGGCGCGTAGATGCGCACCGGCAGGCTGCCGGGCGGCATCGAACGGAGCACTTCCCGATAGATGCCATCTCCCATGCCATGCAGACGTTGCATTTCCATGCGCGCACCGCGACCCCGCGCCATCTCGGCGATGGCCGCGATCGTTCCGGCGTTGTGGGTTGCGAACTGCGGATAGATCACGTCGTTGTGGCCGATCAGCGCGGCGGCGGCCGCGAGATAGGACACGTCGGTGTGCGCCTTCTCGGTGAAGACCGGGTAGCCGGCCAGCCCCATCTCCTGCGCTCGCTTGATCTCGCCATCCCAGTAGGCACCTTTGACCAGTCGCACCATGAAGCGCAGGCCCGTGTCTCGTCCGATTCGCGCGACTTCGTCGACAACCTCGACCGCGCGCGTCTGGTAGGCCTGCACGGCCAGGCCGAAGCCGCGCCACTGCGGGTGCGCGCCGGCGACGTCGCGGGCCAGGGCCTCGAAGACATCGAGCGAGAGCTCGAGCCGGTCGCTCTCTTCGGCGTCGATCGTCAGGTTGAGGTTGGCTTCGGCCGCCCGATCGACCAAGCCACGCATGCGAGGCACGAGCTCGGCGAAGACGCGCCCGCGCTGTGCCTCCTCATAGCGCGAAAAGAGTGCCGAGAGCTTGATCGAAATGCCGTCGGCGTCTTCCGGGCCTCCGCCGGTGCGGGTTTTGGCGATCGCACCGATCGCGCCGGCGTACGAGGCCAGATAGCGTTCCGCGTCGCGCTCGGTGCGGGCACACTCGCCCAGCATGTCGTAGCTGAAGCGAAGCGAGGGCATGGCTTTTCGCGCGCTCGCGGCTTCGCCCAGCGCTTCGCTGATCGATCGGCCGAGGACGAACTGGCGGCCAAGCAGTTGAATCGCCCGCACCGTCGCGGCGACGACGGTCTGCGCACCGAGGCGGCGCAGCAGCCCGGTGTCGCCTTCGCCATCGGGCAGAAAGCGCTTGGAGAGCGCGATGGCGCTGGCCGACAGGCCGGCAATCAGGCGGTGCGGCGAGCCGGCACGCTCGTCGCTCGTTGCCGATCCGAAATCGGCGCGGCCGAGCTGGTCGGCGGTCAGCGCAATCGCCGTTTCGGCGTCGGGAACGCGCAGCAGTGCTTCGGCCAGCCGCATCAGGGCCAGGCCCTCGCGGCTCGAGATCGGGTACTCCTGAAGCAGGGATTCGAGGGCCCAGAACGGCGCCGGCTTGGCGCGCACCGCCTGCACCCACGGCCGGGCCAGGGCTGCGGCGCCGTCCCAGCGGACCGCCTTGGCGGCGGCGGCGCGCAGGCGGGCGACGACCTCGGCTTCGGCGCGAACGGGCGGCGGCAAGCGCGGGCGACGCGGCGGGGCGGTGTTCATCGAACGATTCTCGCCAATCGCCGCCCCGATCAGCCAGCCCGCGGTCGATCGCCGAAGATCGCGCTGCCGACGCGCACCAGCGTCGCGCCCTCGGCGATCGCGGCTTCGAGGTCGGCGCTCATGCCCATCGACAAGGTGTCGAGCGCAAGGCCGTCGCCGCGAAGCGCCTCGAACAACTCGCGCAGGGCGCGATGCGGTCGTCGTTGCGCGTCGAAGTCCGCGGCGGGCTCGGGGATGGCCATCAGGCCGCGCAGCGCCAGGCGCGGCAGCGCCGCGACTGCGTGTGCTGCGGCAGCGACATCACGCGGCGCGAGGCCGCTCTTGCTGGCCTCGCCGCTGATGTTGACCTGAAGGCAGACCGCGAGCGGCGGCAGATGGGCCGGCCGCTGCGCGCTCAGCCTTTCGGCGATCTTCAGCCGATCGACCGAATGCACCCAATCGAAGCGCTCGGCGACGAGGCGCGTCTTGTTGCTCTGTACCGGGCCGATCAGGTGCCATTCGATCTGCGCACGCAACTCGGCAAGCGCCTCGATCTTGTCGACGCCCTCCCGCATATGGTTCTCGCCGAAGCGCCGCTCCCCTGCGGCGAAGGTCTCGCGCACGGCTGCGGCGGCGAAAGTCTTGCTCACGACAAGCAGCGTGACGCTTTGCACGGGCCGACCGGCGCCGGTACAGGCGCTTTCAATGCGCTCGTGCACTTGGGCGAGCTTGTCTGCGATCATTGCCCTACCGTTGCGCTGCATAAGTGCCGCTACGCCTGCCGCCGCGCCCTGGCGCCACTTCCGGAAGATTCATGGACATCACTCAACTGCTGGCGTTTTCGGTCAAGAACAAGGCCTCCGACCTGCACCTTTCGGCCGGCCTGCCGCCGATGATCCGGGTTCACGGCGACGTGCGCCGCATCAATGTCGACCCGCTCGAGCACAAGCAGGTGCACGACATGGTGTACGACATCATGAACGACTCGCAGCGCAAGAACTACGAAGAAACGCTC
>JAYSMB010000011.1:0-2383 GCA_043725065.1 Burkholderiales bacterium | reverse complement strand
CATCGTCTGCGCAATTCGACGACACGCGGAGGCGACCACGTCAAGCATCGGCAGCAGTCGCACCAATGTCGACAACCGAAAAACTCACAGCCTCTGAGTCCCCGCCCGCCCGTATCAGAGCCGCCGGCGCGGGCGCCAAGCGTGACGCAGTGCCAGTCGCCGCGCCTCGGCTCGATCTTTGGGCCCATACTTGGCGTAACTTCGCCCATGTCGAGGACCTCCTGCGAGCGCCAGCACCGGCGCCTCGCGTCATGCCCGAGATGAATCCGATCGAACCTCGCGTACAAGCTGCGCTCGACGCGGCGATGAACCAGATCCGGACGGCCGCGGCGGCGGCCGCGATGCGCGCGGCGGAAACCCTCAACACGCTGGCGCAAAACGCCGCCAAGCCGGCGGAACGCGACCAGATCTTCGGCACCCTGCAGGAACTGCGCCGCAACATGGGCATGTTCCAGGGCTCGTTCCACGAGAGCTTGCGCGAGAAGGTGGCCAAGGACCTCACGCCGGCGGTCGACACCAAACGCAAGCTCGAGTCGGCCGATTGGGAAACGCTGAGCCTCGTCGATGTCCAGGAAGTCGAAGAACGGATGAACTACGTGCGCCTCGGCCAGCTGATTTCGCACGAGTGCGAATGGCAGTTGCGCGACCTCGCCGCCTATATGGGCTCGCTGCTCAACTTCGGACGGGCCGACGAAGAGCGCAATCCTTTGCGCGCCGAGCTCATCGGTGCGGCGCTGAACCGCGGCATCGAATCGATTTCCGGCGACCCCGAAAGTCGCCGCATCCTGGTCCGGGAACTCGGTCAGGCGGTGGCGCAAGCGATGCCCGAGTGCTACGCCGACATCCTGAAGATGCTGCAGGCGCGCGGCATCCAGCCGGTGCACCTGACGGTTCGAACCGTCGAGGGCCCAGGCAACCAACTATATGGCGCCAATTCCGGCTACATGAGCATGCCGCGCGATGCCCACGTCTCGTCTCGCGGCGGCTATGGCGATTTCGACGAACCCTCCGGCCGCAGCGACATGGACCTCCTCGCCGCCCATCGCCGGGCACTGGCGACGGCCTTTCCGGGCCACGCTCCCGCCCCCGACAGCATGCGCGACGCCGCCCCCGCGCCGCGCGGTGGGTACGTTCGCGGCGGCGCTCCGCAGGGCCGACTCAACGCCGCGGCCGACCAGCAACTCATGACCTTGCTCCGGCGCCTGAGCGCGGTGTCGAGCCGGCCCAGCGAACTTGGCCCCGCGGCGCTGATCGGCGGTGGGCACGGCGGTCCCGGTCCCGGTCCTGGTCACGGTGGCGGAGGTGGACTCGGCGGCGGCGGCGGGCACGGCGGCGGCGCGGCTGGCTTCGGCGGCGCAGCGGGATATTCCGGCTCAGGCTATGCCGGTACCGGCTACGCGGGCGGCGGCGGACTGCCTGCCAGCTTCGAGCCAGGTGGCGCGGCCGGCCGTACCCGCCTCGGCGCGGATTCCTCGGGTGGTACGTCGATCAGCGGCGGCGGCGGCTCGGGGCCGCAATACAACGACGGCCTCACCGGCCTGATGGCGGTGAACCTGATCCGGGCTCACCGCGAAGAACTCATCCAGGCCTCGACCGGCAAGCTCGATCACATGGTGATCGACGTCGTCGGCAGCCTGTTCGACCAGATCCTGTCCGATTCGCGCGTCCCGCCGCAGATGGCGCGCGAGATCGCCCGCCTGCAACTGCCGGTGCTGCGCGTCGCGCTCAACGACTCGAGCTTTTTCTCGACGCGCCGCCATCCGGTGCGCCGCTTCATCAACCGCATCGCGTCGCTCGCCAACGCCTTCGACGATTTCGACGATGGCCCGGGGGCGCTCTTCCTGCGGCGCGTTCGAAAGCTCGTCGACGAGATCATCGAGGGCGACTTCGACCAGATCGAGCTCTATGCGGCGAAGGTCGCCGAGCTCGAAGCCTTCATTGCCGAACAGAGCGAAGGCGACGTCGAGCAGAAGTCGGGCGCGGTCACGACGCTCGAGGCCAAGGAATCGGAACTGCGCGTGCAGCAGCGCTACATGCTGCAGCTGCAATCGGCGCTCGGCCCTTTGAGTTTGCCCGGCTACCTGCAAGAGTTCCTGGCTCAGGTCTGGAGCCAGGCGCTGGTGCTCGCGACGCGACGCGAAGGCGCCGATTCCGACCGTGCCCGGCGCTATCGGCGCGTCGGCACCGACCTCGTGATGAGCGTGCAGCCCAAGGGCTCGCCGATGTTCCGCAAGAAGTTCCTGATGCAGCTGCCGCCGCTGATGAAGGACCTGAACGAAGGCATGAAGCTGATCGGCTGGCCGGATGCGGCGCAGAAGGAGTTCTTCGGCAAGCTGCTGCCGGCGCACGCCGAGTCGCTGAAGGGCCAGCCCCTGACCGAGCT
>JAYSMB010000010.1:0-11915 GCA_043725065.1 Burkholderiales bacterium | reverse complement strand
GGACGTTGTCGTAGTCGAAGATTTCCATGGCGGGCGGGCCTGACAGCAGACGCAAAAACGGGCGCCCGCTAGAGCGCCCGTTGCCGAATTCTACGCAGGTCAGGCTCCTAGAATCCTCCGATGAACTTGTCCCCCGCGGGGTATCGCCCCTCGCCGCTTCTCGAAGGCCTGAACCCCGAACAACTTGCTGCGGTCACGCTGCCTCCCGAGCCCGCGCTGATCCTGGCTGGCGCTGGCTCCGGCAAGACCCGCGTGCTGACGACGCGGATCGCCTGGCTGATCCAGACCGGCCAGCTCTCGCCGGGCGGCGTGCTCGCGGTGACCTTCACCAACAAGGCCGCCAAGGAAATGCTGACCCGGCTCGACGCGATGCTCGCGATTCCGGTTCGCGGCATGTGGGTCGGCACCTTTCACGGCCTGTGCAACCGCTTCCTGCGCGCGCACTGGAAGCTCGCCGCTTTGCCGCAGGGCTTCCAGATCCTCGATTCGAGCGACCAGCTCTCGGCCGTCAAGCGGATCATGAAGGCGATGAACCTCGACGAGGAGCGCCACGTTCCCAAGCAGCTGACGTGGGCGATTGCCGCCGCCAAGGACGATGGGCTGCGCCCCAAGGACATCGAGGTCAGGGACGAGCAGAGCCGCGTCATGGTCCAGGTCTACCAGGCCTACGACGCGCAATGCCAGCGCGAAGGCGTGGTCGATTTCGCCGAGCTGATGCTGCGCACCTATGAGCTGATGCGCGACAACACGGCGCTGCGCGAGCACTACCAGCGGCGCTTTCGCCACATCCTGGTCGACGAATTCCAGGACACCAACAAGCTGCAATACGCCTGGCTGAAGATGTTCGCCGGGCCGCCCGAGCACGGCTGCGCCCTGTTCGCCGTCGGCGACGACGACCAGAGCATCTACGCGTTTCGCGGCGCCCAGGTCGGCAACATGGCGGCGTTCGAGCGCGAGTACCAGGTCCAGACGGTGATCAAGCTCGAGCGCAACTACCGCTCCTTCGGCAACATTCTCGACGCCGCCAATGAGCTGATCTCGCGCAATTCGCGCCGCCTCGGCAAGAACCTGCGCACCGAGGCCGGCCCCGGCGAGCCGGTGCGCGTCCACGAAGCGAACAGCGACTTCGCCGAGGCGCAGTGGTTCATCGAGGAGGCGCAGCAACTGCACCGCGAAGGCACGCCGCGTCACGAGATCGCCTTGCTTTATCGCAGCAACGCGCAGAGTCGGGTCTTGGAGAGCGCGCTCTTCAACGCCTCGATTCCGTACAAGGTCTACGGCGGCCTGCGCTTCTTCGAGCGAGCCGAGGTCAAACACGCGCTCTCGTATCTGCGCCTGATCGAGAACCCGAACGACGACACGAGCTTTCTGCGCGTCGTCAACTTTCCGGCGCGCGGCATCGGCGCGCGAACCATCGAGCTGCTTCAAGACGCGGCGCGGGCGAGCGGGCGCAGCCTGTACCAGAGCGTCGGCTCGCTCGCCGGCAAGGGCGGCAACAACCTCGTCGCATTCACCAACCGCGTCGACGCGATGCGTGAGGCGACGCGCGGCCTGACCTTGCGCGAGATCATCGTTCACATGCTCGAGGCCTCGGGCCTGGTCGACTTCTACAAGACCGACCGCGAAGGCAAGGACCGGCTCGAAAACCTCGAAGAGCTCGTCAACGCGGCCGAGGCCTTCGTCACCCAGGAAGGCTTCGGCAAGGACGCGGTGGCGCTGCCGGTCGACGAGACCGGCGTCGGCGAGCTCGGCATTTTTCGAGGCGAGGCCGGCAAGGCCGAGTTCAACCTCCCCGCCGCCTCGGGCGGCGGGGCCGGGGGTGGGGGCAGCCCTGTCGGCGGAACGCCGGTGGTTGGGGCGGGCGTCGCGCCCGACCCGACCACCGGCGAGATCATGTCGCCGCTCGGTGCATTTCTCACGCACGCTTCGCTCGAGGCCGGCGACAACCAGGCGCAGGCCGGGCAGGACGCGATCCAGTTGATGACGATCCACTCGGCGAAGGGTTTGGAGTTCGACTGCGTCTTCATCACCGGCCTCGAAGAAGGCTTGTTCCCGCACGAGAACTCGGCCAGCGATCTCGATGGCCTGGAAGAAGAGCGCCGCCTCATGTACGTGGCGATCACGCGGGCGAGAAAGCGCCTTTACCTGAGCTTCTCGCAGACGCGGATGCTGCACGGCCAGACCCGCTACAACGTCAAGAGCCGCTTCGTCGACGAGTTGCCCGAAGCGGCGCTGCGCTGGATCACTCCGAAGCACCAGGCTTTCGGCTCAGGCTTCGCGCGTCAGTACAACGATGCCTGGGCGCGCGGCTCGGGCCTGCATTCGATCGTCGGCGCCGGCCGCGTTCCGGCGTTCGGCGCTTCGCCCGCGCCCAAGCCCGCGGCCACGCACGGCTTGCGCTCGGGCCAGGGCGTGTTTCACAACAAGTTCGGCGAGGGTGTGGTGATCACGCTCGAAGGCAGCGGCGAGGACGCGCGGGCCCAGGTCAACTTCGGCCGGCACGGCATGAAATGGCTGGCCCTCAGCGTCGCCAAGCTCACGCCGGTCGATTGACCTTCTGCGCACTTTCACCGATACCGATATCGATGTCGGCAGGCACGCGGTCGCTCCGTAGGCTTTGTCCGTTTCGTGACAGGCGCTCGCGGCGCTCGCCGCTCGCGCGAGTAAGCTGATCGGCGATGGCGCAGGAACGCTGCGCGGTGCTCACCGCATCAGGAGACACGCATGATGAAGACCTCATTGCCTGGCCGATCCGGCCTGGCCGCCCTCGCCAGCGCGGCCCTGCTCGGCGCCTGCGTGACCTCTCCGCAACTCGACGCGCAATGGACCGATCCGCAGCTTGGCGCGCAGTCGAGCTTCCTGCGTAGCGCCACGGTGCTGGTGGCCTGCGATGCCTACGATCCGGTGGTGCGCCAGATTTGCCAGGATCAATTCGCCAGCGAGGTGGTGGCGCGCGGCGCGACACCGGTGTTCGCCGCGTCGGACACGCCGCTGGCGACCGATCGCGCCGTCGACGGGCAGTTGCTGCCGGCTGCGCGCAGCGCCCGTGCCAAGGCGCTGATGGTGGTCACGATCGCGCCCGCGCTGACCGATGTGAGCCCGGGGTTCTCGATCGGCATCGGCGGCTTCGGATTCGGGCGCGGCGGTGGCGTCGGTGTCGGCGTCGCCGCGCCGATCGGCGGGGGCCGCGTCACGACCGGCTATTCCGCGAACGGCCGCGTCACCGACGTCGGCACCGGCCGCCTGGTCTGGGCAGTGCGGGCGGTCACGCCACCTTCTCCGGATGTCAACGCGCAACTCGCCGAGCTGTCCAGGGCCGTGCTCGACGCTGCCGACAAGTCCGGTCTGTTCTGAGGCGCGCTGCTCGAGCGCGCCACGTCGGGATCAGGCGGCGAGCGGTCCCGGTCGTTTCGGGTCGACGACGAAGCGCGCCGTCGTCGTGATGTCGCTTGCTGGATCGAGCGGGTTGTCGACTGTCTGCAAGCGCACCTTCATCTGCGTCGCGTCGAGATCGAAGCTCATGTAGCCGCGCTGGTCCGAGCGGCCATAGTGAATGTGCGGGTTGAACGGCCGTGCCGAGTCGATGCGCGACTGGGCCATCGACAGGCTGGTGATCGAGGTGCCGCAGAACTCGCTGGCGACGACCGGTGACTTCGGGTCGTCGTAGTCGGGCTTCAGGTCGGCGACGTAGTTGCTGTGCACGTCGCCGCCGAGAACGACGACGCCGGGCACCTTCTTCTCGGCGACGACGCCGAGCAGGCGATTGCGCGAGGGCGCGTAGCCGTCCCATCCGTCGGTCCAGTAGGTGCCGCCGCTCTGCGCCGGGTCCTTCCACGAGAAGCGCGCCATCAGCGTCTGCTGGGCCAGCAGGTTCCAGGGCCGCGACAAGTCCCAGCTTTCGGCGAGCCAGCGCTCCTGATCGAAGCCGAGCAGGGTGCGCCTGGGGTCGCTCAGATCAGGGCAGTCGGCGAGCGTCACGGTGTTCGAGCCGCCGCGGCCGGGCCGCGAGCAGACCTCCACGTCGCGGTACTGGCGGTCGTCGACCAGATGGATTCGCGCCAGCGTGCCCCAGTCGAGCCGGCCGACGATGCGCATGTCGGGGCCGACCGGGCGTGCCGACTTTGCAAAAGGCATGTGCTCCCAGTAGGCGCGATAGGCGGCCGCGCGCCGCGCCGCGAAATCCTGGGTCAGATCCTCGCCGCGCAGGTTCGCGTAGTCGTTGGAGACCTCGTGGTCGTCCCAGACGAGCAGCCACGGTGCCGCCGCGTGTGCCGCCTGCAGCAGCGGGTCGCTCTTGTAGGTGGCGTAGCGGGCGCGGTACTGCTCGAGCGTCTTCGCTTCGTCGCCTTCGTGCCTGCGGATCGCGTCGGGGCGCGACGCGTATTCGTAGATATAGTCGCCGAGAAACATCACCAAGTCGGGGTTCTCAGCGGTGATGTGGCGCCAGGCGGCGTAGTGGCCGACGTCGTAGCGCTGGCAACTGGTGATGACGAAGCGTAAGCTCGCCGCGGCATCCGGCGCCGGTGCGGTCCGCGTACGGCCGACCGCGCTTTGCTGGCCCAGCGCGTTGAATCGGTACCAATACAAGCGTGCCGGCTCCAGGCCGGCGGGCTCGGCGTGAACGCTGTGCGCCCAAGCCGCTTCGGCGATCTCGTCGCCGCGCGCGACCACGCGCTGGAACTGTTCGTCGCTTGCCACTTCCCAGCGGACATTCGTTCGCTCCGGCAGATCGGCGCCAGTGAGCCGAGTCCACAGAACCATGCCTTCGCGACGTGGCTGGCCGGAAGCGATGCCGAGCGCGAAGCGCGGCAGATCCGCGGCGCGTGGCCCGCTGGCGAGAAAGGGCGCCGCGCCGATCGCGACCGCGCCCTGCAGAAAGCGGCGGCGCGGTCCCTGCAAGCTCAGACGCCTACTTCGTCGACTTCGCGATAGACGTCGCGCAGCCACATCTTGACGCGCTGCCGGTCCATCAGGCCGAGGCCGCTCGTGTCCTTCTCGCCGCTCTTCGCCTTCCAGAAGCTGCTGCTGGTGTTGTCGATTTTCTGAATCGCGCTTTCATGCAGCTTCTTGACCGAGACGACGTGCGCGCCCATCGCGATCGCGCGGGCTTGCTCGCCCGATTGCTCGAGCGCCGAGAAGTCGCCGCCGCGCACCTGGTTGCGCACGATCACGTAGGCCATGCCGGTGCCGAAGCGGTCGAGCAAGCGCCGCAGCAGGTCGACCGAGTCCTTGCCGGAATCCATCACATGCCAGTAGAAAAGCTTCATGCCGAGCTCGTCGGCCAGGCTCAAAACGCCGGCTTCTTCCATCCAGGTGGCAAGCGGATCGTGGGTCTGCGCCGCGAGATCGACGAGGATGCGCCGGCCGGGCTGGTCGACCGCGGCTTCGACGATCGCATCGAGCGACTCGACCTTGTCGACCGTGACCGGCGATGCGTAGCCGGCATAGAAGCGCATCAGCGCGCCATGCGAGCGATCGGTGTCGAAGCCGAGAAACGGCAGCTCGTGGTCGATCATGTATTGCGCGAGCACGCGCGACATCAGCGACTTGCCGACCCCGCCTTTTTCGCCGCCGATGAAATGGATGTTGGTCGTCATCGATGCTTCTTGATGCTTCTTACCTGGCTGGCGCCGGGCCGCCTGGAACGGCCACGTCGATCGTCTTCTCGACCACCTTACCCGCCACTTTCACGGTTGTGCCGACGACCGCGCTGCCCACCGAGACCGCCGCACTGCCGACCGAGACCGCGGCGCCTGCCGCAGTGCTGGCGACGCTGACGACGGCGCAGCCGGGTAGGGCCGCGGCAAGAGCGAGCGCGGCGGCGATCGCGCGGATACGCCGGGGCGGCGAAGAACTCATGCGAACGATTGTCGTCGATCAACCGCGGCCGACGAAAGGCATGTTGGTCGCCATGACCGTAAGGAATTGCACGTTCGCGTCGAGCGGAAGGCTTGCCATGTGGACGACCGAGTCGGCGACGTGCCGCACGTTCATCCGTGGCTCCACGGCCATCTCGCCATTGGCCTGGAGTACGCCCTGAGTCATGCGCTCGGTCATCTCGGTCGCGGCGTTGCCGATGTCGATCTGGCCGCAGGCGATGTCGTAGGCGCGGCCGTCGAGCGAGGTCGCCTTGGTCAGGCCGGTGATCCCGTGCTTGGTCGCGGTGTAAGGCGAGCTGAAGGGCCGCGGCGCGTGCGCCGAGATCGAGCCGTTGTTGATGATGCGGCCGCCGCGCGGGGTCTGGCTCTTCATCATCCGGAACGCTTCCTGGGTGCAGTAGAAGACCGCGCTGAGGTTGATGTCGACCACGCTCTTCCATTGCTCGATGGTCAGGTCTTCGAGCGGAATCGCGGGCGCGCCGGTGCCGGCGTTGTTGAAGAGGAGGTCGAGCCGGCCGAAGGCTTCTTGGGTCGCCGCGAACAGCGCCTTGACGGCGACGGGGTCGGTGGCATCCGTCGCGACGGCGATGGCGTGCCCCGCGAGGTCGCCGGCGGCCGATCGCGCGGCCTCGAGCGCGTCGGCGCGGCGACCGGCCAGAACCACCCGCCAGCCGGCTTTCAACAGGGCCAGCGCCGTGGCGCGGCCGATGCCGCTGCCGGCGCCGGTGACGATGGCGACTTTGTTGTACATGGCGTGTCCTCGCTGGTTGCGTACAGGATTGTCATTCTGAGCGCAGCGAAGAATCTGGCTGTGGCGCCGAGATCCTTCGCTTCGCTCAGGATGACTTGCCCGGGCCGGCCCCGGCCTCTGGCTCGACCCCCGCCTCGGGCTCGGCGAAGCAGCCGATGAACGTGAACCACAGGCTCGCGTACAACACGGTCGAAAAGAAGAAGAAGATCGAGGTTGCGACGAACCGCGCCTGTTGCCCGCCCAGCAGCGCGACGACCACGCCGAGCAGCATCGCGAACACGAGGCCCAGGCCGATCCAGACCAGGCCGTAGACCGCGAACGCGCCCTTGTTGCGCCAGATCGCGACCGTGCTGAAGAACAGCGCCTTGGCCCAGCCTTGCGCGCCCCACCAGACAAGGCCCGGCGCATGCCAGAACGGCACCGAGAGCAGCGCGCCCAGCCCGAGGCGGAGCAGGAAGCCGAGCTGCAGACGCGGGTCGGCGAGACGCGCCGCCGACGCTTCGGGCGGCGTTTGCGGATTGGAGACCGCCTCCATGAAGGCGGTCAGCGAATTGCCTTCGACCGCCGCGATGAGGAGCACTGCGGCGACGGCCGCGACAGGTAGGCCAGGCCGAGCTTGAGCAGTTCGACCTGGCGCGGCCGCAGCGCGGCCAGCAGCTCGGCGAAAGCGCCGGGCAAGGGCCGCGCGCCGGCGGCGGTGCGCCGCGCCGCGATCATGAAGACGAGGGTGCCGACGGGAGCGAGGACGACCAGGATCGCCTCGCCGACGACCGGAATGCTGATCAGCGCGAAGAAGACCAGGGCGCAGGCCGCGAACAGGCCGGCAAAGCCGAACGGCTGGCGAAAGAACACCTGGAACGCGCGCCGCACCCAGGACACGCCTTCACCCGGCCGGACCCGGAGGAACTTCATGCTTCGAGTCCGAGCTTCAGATGGCGCGCCGGGTGCCACGGCGCTTCACGCCGCTGCAACAGCACGCGCTCGAAATGCTCCGGGTCGTGCGCCTTGAGCAGCATCGCTTCGCGCGGAAGATAGACGTCCCACGAGCGCGAGAGCCAGAAGCGGAACGCGGCGGCCCGCATCAGGGCAGGAAGCAGACGCAGCTCGGCGCTTTCGAGTGGCCGCACGCTTTCGTAGGCTTCGACGAAGGCTTCGGCGCGCTCCTCGACAAGCCGTCCCGATTCGAGGTCGATGCACCAGTCGTTGAGCGCCACAGCGATGTCGAACAGCAGGCAGTCGACACCGGCGAAATAGAAGTCGAACACGCCGGCCAGAATGTGGCCCTCGAACATGACGTTGTCGCGGAACAGGTCGCCGTGGATAGCCCCGCGCGGCAGTGCGGTATGGGCCGACGACTCGGCGACGTGCTGCTGATAGGCCAGCTCGTCGCGCATCAGCTCGGCCAGATGCGGCTCGAGGTGCGGCAGCACCGCCGGCACCGTAACCGTCCACCAGGCCAGGCCGCGCAGGTTCGGCTGCACCAGCGGGAAATCGGCGGCCACCAGGTGGATGCCCGCAAGCATGGTGCCGACGCTGGCGCAATCGGCCGCGTCGGGCGCCAGGTGATGCTCGCCGGGCAGGCGATCGACGACTGCCGCGGGCTTGCCATTGAGGGCGAACAGAAGATTGCCGCTCGCGTCGGCGTGCGGGCCCGGCACCGGCAGGCCGCCATCGGCCAGGTGCTTCATGAGCTTCAGGTAGAAGGGCAGTTCCGCGGCGGTCAGCCGCTCGAACAGCGTGAGCACGTAGCGACCATCACTGGTCTCGGCAAAGTAATTGGTGTTCTCGATGCCGCCGGCGCAGGGCTCGAGCTGACGCAACGCGCCGATGCCGAGCCCTTCGATCAGGCGAGCGGCCTCGTCGAAGGAAACCTCGGTGAAGACCGCCATCGAGTAGAGAGGCGAGCCGCTCAGAACCTGAAGACGTTCCAGACGCGCTTGCCGGCGGCGCGCGTGGGGTTCCTGCCCTCGGAAAAGTCGTGCCCGCCATCGCCGACGATGATCTCGTAGCTGGGCGCGCGGCCCTTGGGATCGACCGTCACCTTCTGCAACTGGCCGCGGACGCGCAGTTCTTCGATGCGGGCGCTGTCGTCTTCGATCACGGTGCGCTTGATGGCCGGTTCTTTGCCGGTTTGCTCGGCGGACGCTTCGACCGGCTGCGCCGGGACAGCCCGCGCCGGTGCGTCGGCCGCATGTGCCGCGGCGCCGCACAGCCACGCCAGGGTGCCCGCGATTGCGGCAAGCGACATCGATTTCATGGTCGCCATTCTAGGCCGGGGCCTCGAAGCCTTCCTTCACAATCGCCCGGATGGTGGACAGGACATTGCTGCTCGTCGACGGCTCGAGCTACCTCTATCGCGCCTACCACGCGCTGCCCGATCTGCGCGGCCCCGGCGGCTTTCCGACCGGGGCGATCCGCGGCGTGGTCTCGATGATGAAGCTGCTGCGCGAGCAGTATCCGTCGCTGCACGGCGCCTGCGTCTTCGACGCCAAGGGCAGGACCTTTCGCGACGACTGGTACGCCGACTACAAGGCGACCCGTTCGCCGATGCCGGAAGACCTGGCGCTGCAGATCGAGCCCATCGTCGAGGCCGTCAAGCTGCTCGGCTGGCCGGTGCTCACGGTTCCCGGTATCGAGGCCGACGACGCGATCGGCACGATTTCCTGCATGGCCGCCAAAGGCGGATTCCGGGTCGTGATCTCGACCGGCGACAAGGACCTGGCGCAGCTCGTCGACGCCAACGTCACGCTCATCAACACGATGAGCAAGCCGACCGAGGTCCTCGACGTGGCCGGCGTCAATGCCAAGTTCGGCGTGCCGCCGGAGCGCATCGTCGACTATCTGGCGCTGATCGGCGATGCGGTCGACAACGTGCCCGGGGTCGAGAAGGTCGGGCCGAAGACAGCGGCGAAATGGATCGCCGAGCACGGTTCGCTCGACGGCGTGGTCGCCGCGGCGCCGGGGATCAAGGGAGTCGTCGGCGAGAACCTGAGGAAGGCGCTCGACTGGCTGCCGCAAGGCAGGCGCCTCGTCACCGTCGTGACCGATTGCGACCTCAGCGGGCACGTTCTCGGCTGGCCGGAGTTCGATGCGCTCGCGCTCGGACCGATCGACGCGCCCGCGCTCGCGGCCTTTTACGATCGCTACGGTTTCGCCTCGATGAAGCGCGAGGTCGAGTCCGCGGCAGCCGATCGGCCCATCGTGCCGGCAATGTCGGGTGCGGCCGACGCCGACGCGGCGACGATCGACGTTCCCGCATCGGTGCCGAGCGAAGCGATCGTCAAGAACTACGAGACGGTGACGACGATGGAAGCGCTCGACACGTGGGCCGCCCGCGTCGAAGCCTGCGAACTCGGCGCGCTCGACACCGAAACCGATTCGCTCGACCCGATCCGCGCCACCCTGGTCGGCATCTCGCTTTCGGTTGGGCCGGGCGAAGCGGCCTACATCCCCTTGCGTCACGACTATGCCGGCGCGCCCGACCAGTTGCCGGTCGACGCGGTGATCGCCCGTCTGCGACCCTGGCTGGAGAACGACGCGGCCGCGAAGGTCGGGCAGAACGTCAAGTTCGACACCCATGTCTTCGCCGGCGCCGGCGTCGCGGTGCGCGGCTACCGTCACGACACCTTGCTCGAAAGCTACGTGTTCGAAGCGCACAAACCGCACGGCCTCGAGAGCCTCGCGTTTCGCCATCTCGGACGCACCGGGCTGACCTACGAAGACATGACCGGCAAGGGCGCGAACCAGATCTCGTTCACCCAGGTCGAGATCGGCCGCGCCGCCGACTACTCCTGTGAAGACAGCGACATGGCGCTGCACGTGCACCAGGCGCTCTGGCCGCAGATCGAGGCCGAGCCGGGTCTGCTGCGCGTCTATCGCGACATCGAGATGCCGACCTCCGCGATCCTGGCCCGTATCGAACGCACCGGCGTGCTGATCGATTCGGCAAAGCTGGCGGTGCAGAGTCAACAGCTCGCCGAGCGCATGGTGGCGCTCGAGACAGAAGCGTACGAACTCGCCGGCCAGCCGTTCAACCTGGGCAGCCCGAAGCAGATCGGCGAAATCCTGTTCGGCAAGCTCGGCCTGCCGGTGGGCCGCAAGACAGCGAGCGGCGCGCCTTCCACCGACGAGGAAGTGCTGGCCGAGCTCGCCGCCGACTATCCCTTGCCGGCCAAGCTGCTCGAACACCGCAGCCTTTCCAAGCTCAAGGGCACGTACACCGACAAGCTGCCGCTGATGGTGAATCCGGCGACCGGTCGCGTCCACACCAACTATGCGCAGGCCATCGCCGTGACTGGTCGGCTCTCGAGCAACGACCCGAACCTGCAGAACATTCCGGTCCGCACGGCCGAGGGCCGGCGCATCCGCGAGGCCTTCATCGCTCCCGAAGGCGCGTCGATTCTCTCGGCCGACTACTCGCAGATCGAGCTGCGCATCATGGCCCACATCTCGGCCGATGCCGGCCTGCTCGCCGCCTTCGGCGGCGGCATCGACGTGCACCGCGCGACCGCGTCCGAGGTCTTCGGCGTTGCCGTGCCCGATGTCTCGAGCGAGCAACGTCGCTACGCCAAGGTCATCAACTTCGGCCTCATCTACGGCATGAGCGCGTTCGGCCTGGCCGCCAATCTCGGCATCGAGCGCAGCGCGGCCACCGCCTACATCGAGCGCTACTTCGCGCGCTATCCGGGGGTCAAGCGCTACATGGACGAGACCCGGGCCTCGGCGCGCGACAAGGGCTACGTCGAGACGCTGTTCGGCCGCCGCGTCCATTTGCCCGACATCCGCGGCGGCAACGGGCCGCGCCGGGCCGCCGCCGAGCGCCAGGCGATTAACGCGCCGATGCAGGGCACGGCAGCCGACCTCATCAAGCTGGCCATGATCGCGGTGCAGGACGTGCTCGACCGCGAGCAGCGCGCGACTCGGATGATCATGCAGGTGCACGACGAGCTGGTCTTTGAAGTGCCCGCCGACGAGCTGGTCTGGGCGCGCGAGGCGGTGCCGCGGATCATGGCCGGCGTGGCGACGCTGGCGGTGCCGCTGGTCGCCGATGTCGGCGTCGGCGCGAACTGGGATGAGGCGCATTGAGCGGATCTCGACCAGCGTCGCCGGTCGCCGCGACCGGGGCTCCCGGCGCAGCGAATCGTGGCGATGAATCAGTCGGCCGGACAGCGCGACATTGAGGGTTTGCCACTACCGTTTCGTTCCCGGGCTTCGGAGGTCACGGATTACATTGCCGAAGGATCGTCGTAGCGCCGATCGATGCGGCGAAGCGAGCACCGGATAAC
>JAYSMB010000009.1:0-1809 GCA_043725065.1 Burkholderiales bacterium | reverse complement strand
CGTCACTGTGGCCAGATCCGGGTACTTCGTCGTGGCCGCCTCGACCGCGAGCTTCAGCCGCTGAGCAACGTTCGCTCGCGTCATTGGCTTGCCGTCGCGGCGCGGCAGCAGCGGTGCGTCGGCCTGCAGCTGTGGGTTTATGTGAAGCCAATCGCGCACTGCCCTGGCGGCGGTCTTCCAGAGCGGCAACGAGCGCTGCTTGCGTCCCTTGCCGTTCAGGCGGATGCTCGACGTCGGGCCCAGCACAACGTCGGCCACCCGAACCCCAATGATCTCGGACACCCGGGCACCCGTGTTGAACATCAGGGTCAGCAGCAGCCGATCGCGTTGACCGATCCAGGTCTCGGTTGGAACGTCGATCACGGCGAGCATTTGTTCTCTGGGCAGGAAGCCAACTAGTCTGCGGTCGAAGCGCTTCATCGGCACCGCAAGCGCCTGCTCGATGACACGCAGGTTGGTGAGGTCTCTTCGCGCGGCGAACTTCAGGAACGAACGTACCGCGGCCAGTCGAATGTTGCGGCTGCGCACTGAGTTGTGCCGCTCGCCTTCCAGGTGATCGAGGAAGGCGGCCAGGAACTTCGCGTTGATGTCTGGCAGCTGCACGCTGACCGGCGCCTTCCCCAACTGCTTCTCCGCGAAGCGCAACAGCAGCACAAAGGTGTCGCGGTACGAAGCCACGGTGCACGGGCTGAGCGCGCGCTGCTGAACCATGTAGTCGGTGAAGAACTCCTGGACCAGGGTCGCGAAGGTGGGCGAGACCGGGTTACTCATCTCGCACTCCCTGCAGCGCGAAGCGCTCGAACTTCGCGCCGACGATGTCCATCAGTTCAGGCACGCCGGTGAGGTACCAGTAGGTGTCGGAGATCTTGGCGTGGCCGAGGTAGGTGCACAGCCAGAACATCGCGTGATCGATCGATACTCCGGCGTCGTGCCACAGCTGGACGCGACGGACCGCCATGGTGTGACGCAGGTCATGGATTCGAGGCTGGGGGTGTTCGCCGCGCGCTTGCCACCTGAGCCGAGGGCGCATGCGGCCGAAGACGTTCTCCACCGTCCTGACTGGCAAGTTGCCGCCGGTGCGCGAGACGAAGAACGAAGCATTCGTGTCGGAGTCAGCATGTCGGTCACGTCCCTGCCGGTACTCGGACAGGGCCTGCACGACGCTCGCGTGCAGCGGCAAGCACCGAGACTTGTGGAACTTGGTCTGGCGCACGGTGATCGTCGCACCTTGCAAATCAACATCGGCGACCAGTAACTTCAGGGCCTCGGAGACTCTGAGTCCCGCGGCGGCGATGAGGCCGAACAGCGTTCGGTACATCAGCGGGCGTAGGCCGCCTCGCGGAGTCAAGCGTCCCGCGTGATCGAGCAGCTCGCGGACCTCCTCGTCGGTGTAGATGTGCGGTGCTGGCCTTCTGTGGCCACGGCCAAGGATCCCCGGTGCCGGCACCTCGCTGTCAACCTCGAACTGGCGGTAGTAGGCCGCGAAGGGTCGAACGATCTCGAGCCTTCGCGCAGCTGTGACGGCACTAGTTCGCCGGACATGTTCTCGCGCCCAATCGAGCTGAAGTTCCTGCGTCAGAGCCCCTTGATGACACCGGGTGTCGGCGAAGCGGGCGAACCGCAGGAGCTCGGTGCCAGGGGCCTTCAAGGCGAAGCCAAGTTGCCGACGCTCCTGAAGGTAGCGCTGTACGGCGGCTTGCACTGTGGTGCCGGCGCTCATGCCGCGCTCCCAGGCCAAGGCATGGCCACGGCCGACAGCCGACCGATGTCGACCTTGGCGTAGATCAGCGAGGTGTTGAGCTCGCGGTG
>JAYSMB010000008.1:0-2345 GCA_043725065.1 Burkholderiales bacterium | reverse complement strand
ATGCCGACGATGCCGATGCCGCCCTTGAGCCATGCCGTCGCGAGCGCCGCGACCACCGCCGCTCCCGCCGCCCACTTGAGCCGCGACGCGAGGTCGGGCAACTCGGCCTGCTTCCAGCGCGCGAGCGGGCCGACGCCCATCAGGAAGATCGCCGGCGTGAGCAAGGGGACGAACACGGCGTCGAAGTACGGCGGCCCGACCGAAATCTTGCCGAGGCCGAGCGCGTCGAGGGCTAGCGGATAGAGCGTGCCGAGCAGAACCGCGCCGCAGGCGACGACCAGCAGCACGTTGTTGCCGAGCAAGAGCGACTCGCGCGAAAGCAGGGCGAAGCGGGCGCCCAGGCCGACCGTCGGCGCACGCCAGGCGTAAAGCGCGAGCGAAGCGCCGATGACGATGACGAGGAAAACGAGGATGAACAGGCCGCGCCGCGGATCGGTGGCGAACGCGTGCACCGACGACAGCACGCCCGAGCGAACAAGAAAGGTGCCGAGCAGCGAAAGCGAGAAGGCGAGGATCGCGAGCAACACCGTCCACGATTTGAAGCTGTTGCGCTTCTCGGTGACGGCCAGCGAATGAATCAGCGCGGTCGCTACAAGCCATGGCATGAAGGAGGCGTTCTCGACCGGGTCCCAGAACCACCAGCCGCCCCAGCCGAGCTCGTAGTAAGCCCAGCCGCTGCCCAGCGCGATGCCGATGGTGAGGAAGATCCAGGCAGCCGTCGTCCACGGCCGGGTCCAGCGCGCCCAGGTCGCATCGAGGTTGCCGCCGATCAGCGCCGCCACCGCGAACGAGAACGCGACCGACAGACCGACGTAGCCCATGTAGAGCATGGGCGGGTGGATCACCATGCCCGGGTCCTGCAGCAACGGGTTCAGGTCGCGGCCGTCGGCCGGCACCGGCAGCAGGCGGTCGAAGGGGTTCGACGTCATGAGCAGGAACAGCAGGAAGCCGAACGAGAGCCAGCCCATCACGGAGAGGATGCGCGACACGACCTTCTCGGGCAGATGCCGGCTGAACTGCGCCACTGCCAGCGTCCAGAAGGTGAGCATCAGCAGCCAGAGCAGGATCGAGCCTTCGTGGCCGCCCCAGACCGCGGCGAAGCGGTAATACACGGGCAGCGAGCGGTTCGAGTTGGTGGCGACGTAGAGCACCGAGAAATCGTTGCCGACGAAGGCGAGCGCCAGGCAGACGAAGGCCGATGCGACCAGCGCGAACAGCAGCCGCGCCGAAGGCCGTGCCAGCGCCATCCAGTCGAGCCGGTTCTTCGCCGCGCCGGCCAGCGGCATCGTTGCGAGCACGGCCGAGACGCCAAGCGCGATCCAGAGCAGGAAGTGACCGAGTTCAGGGACCATGCGCTACTTCTTGATCGGTTCGGCCGACATCGTTTCCGCCAGTTTCGGGTTGCCTAGCTGGGCGCGCTTCAGAGCTTCGGCGGCTTCGGGCGGCATGTAGTTCTCGTCGTGCTTGGCCAGCACCTCGCGGGCGACGAACACGCCGTCCTGCAACTGGCCCTGGGCGACCACGCCTTTGCCTTCCTTGAACAGGTCGGGAAGGATGCCCTCGTAGCGCACCGAAATCGACTTGGCGGTGTCGGTGACGACAAAGCTCACGCTCGTGCCGTCGCGCTTGACGGTGCCGCGCTCGACCAGACCGCCGAGCCGGAAGGTGCGCAGGCTCGGCGCTTCGTGGGCGGCGATCTGCGACGGCGAATAGAAGAAGACCAGGTTGCTCTGGAAGGCGTTGAGCACCAGCGCTGCCGCCGCACCCGCGGCGGCGACGATGACGCCGGCCACGGCGAGGCGTTTGTGGCGCGGCTTCAAGTCCGGCCTCCTTCGTCCGCGAGGGCGCGCTGCGCCGCGCGGTGGCGCAGCGCGGTGAGCACCGGCTCGGTCGCCATGCAGACCAGGGTCACGCCATAGGCGCCCCAGACGTAAAGGCCGTAACCGCCCATGGCGAAGAAATCGGCGGCGCTGTTCCAGATCACGTCTGCATCCCGGGTGTGACGGACGGGTGCGAAGCGCGTGCGACTTCTCCGGCCCACTGCGTGTGCCCGTCGCGTTCGAGCACGATGGCCCGGGCCCGGGTGAAGACGACCGCGAAGCCGTAGGCCCAGAAAGCCAGCGTCATGAGCAGCATCGCGGTGAGCATCGTGCTCGCCATTTTCGGCGCTGCGGCAAGGCTGACGCTCGCCCCTTGATGCAAGGTATTCCACCACTTTACCGAAAAATAGATGATCGGCACGTTGATGCTGCCGACGATGGCGACCAGCGCGCCGGCCCGGTCGGCGCGGCGCGGGTCGTCGATGGCCGCGACGATCGAAAGAAATCCGGCGTAGAGAAACAGCA
>JAYSMB010000007.1:0-3371 GCA_043725065.1 Burkholderiales bacterium | reverse complement strand
GCGCGCCGGTCAGGGTTTCTCGCCGCCCAGCGCCGCGGCTCGCCGCCGGCGCTCCCGGCTGTTGGCCAGGTGCGTGCGCATCGCGGCGCGTGCGGCCTCGACGTCCTGGTTGTGGATTGCGTCGAAGATGCTCAGGTGCTCGGCATTGACGCTGCGCAGGTACGCGAGCCGCTCGTCGTCCGGTGGGTGCGACGGGTCGAGCCGGGCGCGCGGAATGATCATCGTGCCCAGCGTTGCCAGCAGGCTGGCGAAGTGTTGATTCTGCGTCGCCTTCATGATTTCGTGATGAAATTGAAAGTCGGCGCTCACTGCGTCACGACCGGCTTCGACCGCTTGGGTGAAGGCGGCGAGCGCATCGCGCATCACGACCAGGTTCTGGGCCGTGCGGCGCTGCGCCGCCAGCGCGGCAGCCTCGGTCTCGACGCCGATGCGCAGTTCCAGCACGGCGATCACGTCGCGCAGCGTCGCGAGCTGGTCCGGCGCGATCCGAAACGCCGACCCGTCGCCCAAGCCGACGACAAAGGTGCCGATGCCGTGCCGCGTCTCGACCAGCGCCGAGGCCTGCAGCCTCGAGAGTGCCTCGCGCACGACGGTGCGGCTGACGCCGAACTCCGCCATGAAGCCGGCCTCGGTCGGCAGCTTGTCGCCGGGCGCGAGGCGTCCGTCGCGGATGCGCTCGCCCAGCGATTCGACCAACTCGTGGGCGAGCGTGCGGGTGCGGCGCGGCAGCAACGGCGTGTTCATAGGGATCGGCGTTGGTTCGGGGTGGAGGCGGTTGACAGGGGCGACACGGTCGTTACCATGGCTTGTGTTGTACGACAACTTGCGAGCAATGACGAAGAGAAATTGTCCGGGCGTGGACCCGGATCTCGCCGCCACCTTCTTCGGATCGATCCCCAATGACGAGTAAGGCCGTGCCGTCCCCGATGTTCGCGCGCCTGCTGCTGACCGGCGCGGCAGGCGCCCTCGGCCGCGAGTTGCGCCCGCGCCTGAAGCTGCATTGTGCGGTGCTGCGCCTCAGCGACATCGCCGAGCTCGGCGCGGCCGCGGCCGGCGAGGAGTTGATGCCCGCGGCGCTCGAGGACGCCGCCGCGATGCACGCGCTGCTCGAGGGCGTCGACGCGGTCGTGCACCTGGGCGGCATCTCGGTCGAGGGCCCGTTCGAGCCGATCCTGCAGGCCAACATCGTCGGCGCGTACAACCTGTACGAGGCGGCGCGCCGCCAGCGCGTGCGGCGCATCGTGTTCGCGAGCTCGAACCACGTGACCGGCTTCTACCGCCAGGATCAGGTCATCGACGCGACGATGCCGATGCGACCCGACGGCTACTACGGGCTGTCGAAGGCCTTCGGCGAGAACCTCGCGCAGTTCTACTTCGACCGCCACGGCATCGAGACGGTCAGTCTGCGCATCGGCTCGGCGTTCCCCGAGCCGAAGGACCGCCGCATGCTCGCGACCTGGCTGAGCTTCGACGACCTCGAGCGCCTGGTGGTCGCGAGCCTGAGCGCGCCGGTGGTCGGCCACAGCGTGATCTACGGCATGTCCGACAACACCACGACCTGGTGGGACAACACGCCGGCGCGCCACATCGGCTACCGCCCGCAGGACAGCTCCGAGCGGTTCCGCGCCGACCGCCAGGCGCGCCAACCGGTGCTCGACGGCGACGATCCGGCGACGATCTTCCAGGGCGGTGGATTCGTCACGCGCGGCCCTCTCGGTTGAGCCGTCGCCGGCGCCGGGGTGGACGGGCTCGGCGCCGTAAACTGGCCGCCGCGCCAACCGACAACCCGCCCGAGGAGAAGCCATGAAATTCGAGTCCATCGTGTTCGCCGCCGCGCTGCTCCTGAGCGGCGGCGCGCAGGCGCAGACCCAGGCGCCCGGGCTGTGGGAGCACACGTTCGCGACGAAGTCCGCGGACGGCCAGATGGAGGCGGCGATGGCGCAGATGCAAAAGCAGATGGAGGCGATGCCGCCCGAGCGGCGCAAGAAGATCGAGGAGATGATGGCCAGCCGCGGCGTCAAGACGGGCCCGCAGGGCACGACCGCGAAGTTCTGCCTGAGCAGGGAGCAGGCGGCGAAACCCGCCGAGCCGCACCTGAGCGGCGATTGCAGCCGCCAGGACGTGACCCGCCGCGGCAACACGATGAGCTTCCGGTTCGAATGCAGCCGGCCACAGCCGATGAAGGGCGAAGGCGAGATGACCTTCGTCAGTGACAAGGCCTACCGCGGCAAGTCGACGGTCACCTCGCAGGTCAACGGCCAGCCGCGGCAGATGAGCATGGAGATGAGCGGCAAGTGGCTGTCGGCCGATTGCGGTGACATCAAGCCGATGGCGATGCCTGCCAAGTGACGGGGCCTGCGCCAGCCATCGGCGCCGGCTCGCGCGGCGCCGGCCGGTGGGCGGTCGCGCTCGCCGGCGCGGTCTCGCTCGCGGTCGCGATGGGCATCGGCCGCTTCGCGTTCACGCCGCTGCTGCCGATGATGCTGCACGACGGTGTGATCGACCTGCACGCCGCCAGCTGGCTCGCCACCGCCAACTACTTCGGCTACCTCGCCGGCGCACTGCTGTGCACCTTCCAGCCGTGGATCTGGGCACGGGTGCGGCACCTGCCGGCGGTGAACGGGCCGTGGCTGGTGCGCGCCGGGCTGGTCGCCACGGGCATGCTCACGCTGGGCATGGCGCTGCCGGTGCCGGCGGGCTGGCCGCTGCTGCGCTTCCTGGCCGGTGTGGCGAGCGCGCTGGTGTTCGTCTACACCTCCGGCTGGTGCCTGGCGCAGCTGGCGCGGCGCAACTCGCCGGCGCTCGGCGGCGTGATGTACACCGGCCCGGGCGCGGGGATCGTCGTCAGCGGCCTGTTCGCGAGCGGCATGGTGCAGTGGCAGTGGCGCGCCGAAGCCGGCTGGCTGATCTTCGGTGTGCTCGCGTTCGCGCTCACCGCCGCCGTCTGGCGCATCTTCCAGGGCGGCGCGACCCCGGCGCCAGCGGCCGGCGCGACCGCCGGCGTCGCGGCGCCGGCGGTCGGGCACGGCGGCGGCGAGATTGCAGCGCTGGCGCTGGCCTACGGCATCGCCGGCTTCGGCTACATCGTCACGGCGACCTTCCTGCCGGTGATCGCGCGCGCCGCGCTGCCCGGCTCGGCGTGGCTCGACATGTTCTGGCCGATCTTCGGCTTCGGCGTGATGCTCGGCGCACTGCTCGCGACGCGCCTGCACATCGGCGGCGACCTGCGCCCGTTGCTCGCCGGTTGCTACCTCGTGCAGGCGGCGGGCATCGCGATCGGCGTCTGGAGCCCGAGCCTTGCCGGCTTCGCGTTCGGCAGCCTGCTGCTGGGCATCCCGTTCACCGCGATCACCTTCTTCGCGATGCAGGAG
>JAYSMB010000006.1:0-2763 GCA_043725065.1 Burkholderiales bacterium | reverse complement strand
CTCGGGGGCAATTCGCACTCGCGCTCTCCGCTGGTCGCAGTAGACCATTGGAGAGGCAACAGGCAAATATGTTCCCGAAAGATTGCAACACTACACTAGGAACGCTTGCCGCGGCGCTGGTCGCAGGGCTCGTCGCCTGTTCCAGCACGCCACCGGCCGGGCCGACAGTCGCACCGAGCGCCAAGGCCGAGCCGGTGCGACCGGAAGCAGCGGCGTCAGCGGCAGCCGCGCCTTCTTCCAGCCCCGCCGCGGCGATGCTGCGCCCGCACTCACGCTGGGTCGCCGCCGCGTGGAGCGATCTGCCGGGATGGACGATCGATCGCCAGGACGAGGCCTGGCCGGCGCTTCTGCGCAGTTGCGAACACCCTGCGCCGGGCTGGGCCGCAACCTGCGGCGAAGCGCGGCGAGACGCAGCCGCCTTGCGCGGCAACGACGCGGCGGCGCGTGCCTGGCTGCAAGCGCATCTGCGGCCGTGGCGCGTCGAATCGCCCGAAAGCGAAACGACCGGCCTCGCCACCGGCTACTTCGAGCCGCTGATCGAAGCATCGCGCACTTCGCGACCCGGCTTTCGCGTTGCCTTGCATGCACCGCCCGCCGATCTCGCGACGCGAAAGCCCTACTGGACGCGGCATCAGCTCGACACGCTGCCCGCCGCGCGCAAGTCGCTCGCCGGCAGCGAGATCGCGTGGGTTCGCGACCCGCTCGACGCCCTGCTGCTGCAGGTGCAGGGCTCGGGTCGCCTGGTTTTCGTCGACGAACGCGGCAAGACGCGCACGCTGGTTCGCGTCGCCTTCTCGGCACACAACGACCAGCCCTACAAATCGGTCGGCCGCTGGCTCGTCGATCAAGGCGAGTTGAAGCTCGAGCAGGCGTCGTGGCCGGCAATCCGCACCTGGGCGCGGCAAAACCCGAAGCGCGTCGACGAGCTGCTCTGGAGCAACCCGCGGGTCGTCTTCTTTCGCGAAGAGCCGCTGCCCGATCCCGCGGTCGGGCCCAAGGGCGCACAGGGCGTGCCGCTGACACCGGGCCGCTCGATCGCCGTCGACGCGCAAAGCGTTCCCTATGGCACGCCGGTCTGGCTCGACACGACCGAGCCGCTCTCGGCGGTGCCGCTGCGCCGTCTGGTCGTCGCCCAGGACACCGGCACCGCGATCACGGGCGCCGTTCGCGCCGACTATTTCTGGGGCTGGGGCGACGACGCCGAGGCGCAGGCCGGCCGAATGAAGCAGGCACTTCGCCTGTGGGTGCTTTGGCCCCGCGCGAAAGATTCCTGACGCCGCGACGACAAAATAGCTCCGAATCCCGTTTCCCGTGGAGATACGACCATGACCCGCCGCCCCTTCCTCGCCGCCCTTTCCGCCTTCGGCCTCGGGCCCGCGCTCGCCGCCGCGCAAGGGCCCACGCCGAAGGTCGAGAAGCTCGTTCTTGCCGACGCCGAATGGAAGAAGCGCCTGCCGGCCGCCGCTTACGACGTGCTGCGCCACGAGGGCACCGAATACCCCGGCTCGAGCCCGCTCAACGCCGAGCACCGCAAAGGAACGTTCTATTGCCTCGGCTGCGATCTGCCGCTGTTCTCTTCCGACACCAAGTTCGAAAGCGGCACCGGCTGGCCGAGCTTCTACACCTCGCTGCCCGGCGCGCTGCTGACCAGGACCGACGTGAAGATGATCCTCCCGCGTACCGAGTACCACTGTGCCCGCTGCGACGGTCATCAGGGCCACGTCTTCGACGACGGCCCCAAGCCGACCGGCAAGCGCTATTGCAACAACGGCGTGGCGCTGAAGTTCGTGGCTGCCTAGGCTAGGGCCTGTTCACCTCGGCAGTGCGTCCGGCGGCGGTCTTCCGTAGACTGCGCCGATGGCCCAAGGAGCCAAGCTCGTCGTGGCGGTCGCGGGCGATTCGGGTGCGCTCTTCTTCGCGCACCGTCACGAGGTAGGCCGAGGGCTGGCGCAGCTGCTCGAGGGCGGTCGAGAGCTCGGCGGTCCGCGCTGTCGACGCCGAAGATGCCTTCGCCGGTCGACGGGAGCAACGGCGAAAGGCGCTTGGCGGCCTCGTCGCTCGCCCCCCGCCGCCGGCCGGCGGCGGGTGATCGACGCAGCGGCGCGGCCGGCGGCGGCTGCGAATCCCTACACTCTCGGATGCGCAGCCGGGTCACGAGCTCGGCTCGTGCCATTCGCAGACGAACTTCCCTCCGGAGCGCCCCCGATGAATGCCCCCCTTCCCGAAGCGATCCGCAAGGCGCTCGAAAGCGTCACGCTCGACGACAAGTACGCGCTCGAGCACGGCCGCGCCTTCATGAGCGGCACCCAGGCGCTGGTGCGCCTGCCGATGCTGCAGAAGAAGCGCGACGCGAGGTTCGGCCTCAACACCGGCGGCTTCATCAGCGGCTACCGGGGCTCGCCGCTCGGCGGCTACGACCAGTCGCTGTGGGCGGCACAGAAGCACCTCGCGGCGCAGAACATCGTGTTCCAGCCTGGCGTCAACGAAGAGCTCGCCGCGACGGCGGTCTGGGGATCGCAGCAACTCGATCTGTACCCTGAAACGAAAAAGGTCGACGGCGTATTCGGCATCTGGTACGGCAAGGGACCGGGCGTCGATCGCTGCTCCGATGTCTTCAAGCACGCCAACATGGCCGGCACGGCCAAGCACGGTGGAGTGATCGCGCTGGCCGGCGACGACCACATCGCCAAGAGCTCGACCGCGGCGCACCAGAGCGACCACATCTTCAAGGCCTGCGGCCTGCCGGTGTTCTTTCCGTCGTCG
>JAYSMB010000005.1:0-12770 GCA_043725065.1 Burkholderiales bacterium | reverse complement strand
GGCCGATGCCCATCGCGACGGCGAGGGCGAAGAGGCCGGCGAGGGCGATGCGAAGAGGCGTCACAGCACCATTTCCAGCACCCTCGTCGCGGATCAATGCTGCGCGCGCTGACCGCCGGCCACCGCGATCACGGCGATGATGACCAGACCCGTCAGCAACAAGCGAACGCCCGCGCTGACACCGATCGTGTTGAGCATGGTCAGCAGGAGCACCAGAAACAGCGCGGCGCCCCAAATGCCGGGAACGTTGGCCTTGCCCCCCGCGACAGACGTGCCACCGATGACGACGACGGCAAGAGACGCGAGCAGATATTCGTTGCCGATATCGACGTTCGCGCCTCGGAAATACCCGGCCAGCAACGCGCCGTCAATGCCGCCGAGCGCCCCCGAGAGCGTGTAGGTCAGCGCGCGGATGCGACCGACCCGGATGCCCGCCAGCCAGGCGGCACGAATGTTCTGCCCGATCGCGAGCACCGAGCGTCCGTAGACCATTCGATGCAGGGCAATGCCCGCTGCCACGCTGAAGACGGCCGTGAGGATGGCGAGGATCGGGATTCCGAAATATTGCAGGTTGGTGAAATCGGCAAAGCCCGGCGGCGGCTTGATCTGCAGACCCCGGCCATAGCTGATGTCGGCGGACTGGATGATGAAGCTCGCCGACAGCGTCGCGATGATCGGCGGGATGCGCAGCGCCCAGATGAGCAAGTAGTTCGCCGCCCCGATCGCCGCGCCGCAGGCGAGGGCGGCGAGAAGCCCGATCGCGACCATCGAATCGTTGCCGTCCATCACTTTCATCGCGACCGCGCTGGCGAGGCCGATGTTGGCCGGCAGCGAGAGGTCGACGTTGCCCGGCCCGAGCGTGATGACGAACATCTGGCCGATGCCGACGATGACCGTGAATTGCGCGAGCGCGAGTGCCGCGGTGATCATGCCGCCGCCGCCGTGTCCGCCGGTGAAGGCGATAGTGATCAGCCAGACCAGGAGCGCGCCGAGGAACGACCACAACCACGGCTTGGCACCCAGCGCGCTGATCGGCCGCATCGATCAGTTCTCCTTGCGGCTGGCGAGCGCTCGCGCTGCAAGCACGATGATCAGGATGATGCCGTTGGCGGCGACCTGCCAGTCGGGTGGAATGTGCATGAACGTGAGGAGCGGCGAGGCGGCCAGCGCCATGGTCAGCGCGCCGACGACGGCGCCGATCGGCGAGACCCGGCCGCCGACGAACTCACCTCCGCCGAGAATCACCCCGGCGATGGCCAGCAAGGTATAGCCGCTGCCGATGTTGGCATCGGCGGCGGTGGTGATGCTGATCAGCGTCATGCCCGACAGCACGCCGAAGAATCCGGCCAGGGCGAAGAGAACCACCTTGGTCTTGAGCAGCGACCAGCCGGCACGCGCCAGCGCGGTCGGATTGCCGCCCGACCCGCGCAGGATCGCGCCATACGAGGTTCGCATCAGGCCGAAGTGGACGATTGCCGCGATCGCCAGCGCCGCCACGATCGGCAGCGGAACGAACGATGGCTTGAAGCCGGCGATGGCGAGCAGCCAGTCCGGCGCCTTGCCGCCGGGCTTGGGCAGCATCAGGATGGCCAGGCCCTGCCAGACGAAGCTCATGCCGAGCGTCACGACGATCGAGGGCAGGTTGCGCAGAAAGATCAACGCCCCCAGGGCGGCATAGACGCCGATGGCGCCGACCAGCGCGGCGACGCCGAGCCACGGCGCATCGTTCAGCCACGTCGCAGTGACGCAGCCGACGAAGCCGACAAACGGTCCGATCGAGAGGTCGAGCTCGTTGCCGGCGATCACGAACATCTGCGCGATGGTCGCCAGCACGATCGGAATCGCCAGGTTCAACATCAGGCTGAAGCCGAAGTAGCTGATGGCGCGCGGATTGAGCCAGGCGATGGCGACGAGGACGAGACCGAGCGACAGCGCCGGCAGCCAGGCGCGGACCAGGCGCGCGCCTGCGGTGGCGCCTGGCGCCGGCCGAGGTACGTGCTCGCGCAGCGGCGCCGCGGTCATCTCAGTTGGCATCGCTGAACGAGGACTGGATGACCTTCTCCTCCGTCATGTCGCCGCGGTCGAGCGTGGCGACGATCCGGCCGTTGCGAAACACGTAGACGCGGTCGCAATTGTCGAGCTCGTCGATTTCGGTGGTGTACCAAAGGAAGGTGCGGCCGTTGCGCGCCTCCTCGCGAAGCAGGTCGTACACCTCCAGTTTGGTGCCGACATCGACGCCGCGCATCGGATCGTCCATCAGGACGATCTGCGCGTCGGATCCCAACGCTCGAGCGAACAGCGCCTTCTGCTGATTGCCGCCCGAGAGCGAGAGGATGTTGTGATCCACGTCCGGCGTGCGGATGTTGATCCTCCGTTGCCAGACGCGCGCGAGCTCGGCCTCCTTGCGCGGCGAGACAAGCAGACCCTGGCGCAATCGCGCGAGCGAGCGGATGCCGATGTTTTCCGCGATCGACCCATTGGGAAAGATTCCGTCCGCCTGGCGGTCGCCCGCGACCAGCGCCACCGGTGCGCTCACCTCGACTCCCGCCTGGTGCCGACCCGCCGCGCTGAAGACGGCGAGGAGCAAGTCGGTCTGACCGTGCCCGGACAGCCCGGCGAGACCGACGATCTCCCCTTCGTTGGCGACCAGCTCCACGCCGTTGTCTTGCCGCGCCGGGCGCGCGCGGACGCGCCAGGCGCGGCTTTCCTGATGGGGCCGAGCAGCCTCGACGACGGCCTTCGCGCGCCGCGCCACGGCGCCCATCACGGCGACCAGTGAGTCGCGATCGAAGGCGCCGACGGCATCGACGGCGGCGATCTTGCCATCGCGCATCACCACGATTCGATCGGCGTTCTTCAGCACTTCGCCGAGCAGATGCGAAATCAGGATGCAGCTCTTGCCGCCGGCGACGAAGTGGCGAACGAACGCCAGAAGCTGGCCTGCCGTGTGGGCGTCCAGGGAAGAGGTCGGTTCGTCGAGGATGACCAGCTCGAGAGGGTCCTGCGTGACGGTGAAGGAGCGTGCCACCTCCACCATCTGGCGCCTGCCGATCGAAAGGTCTTGAACGACGGCCGATGCGGCGATGTCGTGCCCGGGAAAGATTTCGTCGAGCTTTGCGGCAATCAGCGCGGCCGCCTTGCGCCGCCAGGCCAGGCCGCGCAACGACGGGTGGTTGATGCGCGCGTTCTCCGCGACGCTGAGGTTCGGGCAGAGCGAGAGCTCCTGGAACACGCACCGGATGCCGAGCTTGAGGGCCTGCGTCACCGAATAGTGTTCCTGGAGGGCGCCGCCGACGGTGATGCGCCCGCGGTCGGGCGCAAGAGCGCCCGCGAGCACCTGCATGAGGGTCGACTTGCCCGCCCCGTTGTGGCCGACTAGGCCGACGCACTCGCCGGCCGAGACGGAAAAGTCGACGCCCTCGAGGGCGCGGACGGCACCGAAATGCTTTTCGGCGCCTTCCAGTTCGACGACCACTACTTGATGTTCGTCTTGATCGCCGCGATCGCCTCCGCTTGACTGTATTCCTTGGTCGCGACGCTGCCGGCGGGGATCTTGGGCAAAGCGCTTTCGAAGTCACCCTGCGTGAAGGCCAGATAGGGCACGAGCATGTCGTGCGGAATGTCCTTGCGACCGTCGAGCACCTGCTGCGCGACCCAGAAGGCCAGGGTCGACACGCCGGGCGCGATCGAGGCCGACCACGTCGTGTATCCGTCCTTGGCCTTCTGCTCCTTCCACCATTGCAGCTCGTCCTGCCGGTTGCCCATGATGATGGTCGGCCGTGGCTTGCCTGCCGACGCGAATGCCTGGGCCGCGCCGTAGCCGTCGCCCCCCTGGTCGACGATGCCGACGATGGCGGGCAGCGAAGGCAGGACGGTCGCCACCGCCTTCTGCGCCGTGGTCTGGTCCCAGTCGCCGGTCACCGAGGCGACGATCTTGAACTGGGGATGGGCGGCGACGCCGGCCACGATGCCGGCATGGATCGCATCGTCGATCGACGTGCCCGCCAGCCCCCGGATCTCGAGCAGATTGCCACCCTTGGGCTGGAACTTGGCCATCTGAACGATCTCCTGCCGGCCCATCTCCTTGAAGTCGACGACGACGCGATAGGCGCACGGCTCGGTCACGAGGCCATCGAAGGAAACGACGACGATGCCCGCGGCACAGGCCTGCTTGACGGCGCCATTGAGCGCGTCGGGCGAAGAAGCGTTGATGACGATCGCGTCGTAGCCCTGCAGGATCAGATTCTGAATCTGCGCGGCTTGCGTCGGCACCGCTTTGTCAGCCGTCGTGAACACGTCGGCGGCCTTGACCACTTTGTCTCCGACTGCCTTCTTGGCGACGGCGTCGTAGCTGCTGAGCATCGCCTGGCGCCACGAATTGCCGGCGTAGTTGTTGGAAAACGCGATCTTCTTGCCGCTGGTGTCGGCCAACGCCGGGCTCGACGCCAGGACGGCGCCCAGCGCAAGCACGGCCAGCGCCGTTCTCGTTGCATAGATCTTCTTCATGTCGGTTGTCTCCATGGGTTTATTGGCTGCCGCGCGGGTGTCGGCAACTCTCTCGGACTCGCGGTTCAGAATAGTCTCAATCCCGGCACTCGCACCCGCAATCGGTAAAGCGAGGTCGTCGCGGTGACGAACAGGCTGCACAGGTCGTCGTCGCCAAAGCTGAAGTTTGTGGCCACCTCGGGCATGTCGACGATGCCCAGGCGGTGTCCCGACGAATCGAAGACGTGCAGGCCACCGGGCCCGCAGCAGTAGACATTGCCGCGGCTGTCGATCTTCATGCCGTCGGGAGCGCCGGGGCCATCGCCTTCGGTCACGGCCCACACCGCGCCGCCGGTCAGATCGCCGTTGCCGCCGACGTTGAAGACCCTGATGTGCTGGCGCTCGGTGTCGTTGACGAACAGCCGCGATTCGTCGAGCGAAAAGCACAGGCCGTTGGGTTGGCCGAAGTCATCGGCGAGCAGCGTCAGGCGGCCGTCGACGTCGATCCGGTAGACGCCCTGGAACGTCAGTTCCTGCGCTCGCGGCACGCCGTAGTACTCCATGCGGCCATAGGTCGGATCGGTGAAATAGACCCCGCCGCCCGTGGCGACGACGATGTCGTTGGGGCTGTTGAGCGCCTTGTCTCCAAAGTGGCTGGCCAGCACCTGGGTCGAGCCGTCCGGCTCGACGCGGGTGACGCGGCTGGTGGCATGCTCGCAGCTCAGCAAACGGCCTTGACGATCCAGGGTGTTGCCGTTGGCCATGTGGCTCGGGTCGCGAAACGGCTCGACCTGGCCGGACGGCCGTCGCCGGTACATGCGGCTGTTGGGAATGTCGCTGAAGACCAGCCACTTTTCGTAGGGATGCCAGACCGGCCCCTCGACAAACCCGAAGCCCCGGGCCAGCGTTTCCAGTTCGGCGTCGCCGACGACATCGCCGAAGCGCGGATCGCGCGCGCCCAGCGGCGTGTCCTTCATGGGCGAGGCTTGCTCACGAGCGTCCCCGAGACATACCAGTCCGAGGGCGCCACGTCCTCGAAGATCACCCAGATCGCCGCCTTGGGCAGCTCCGCGACCTCGCTGATCGCTTCGGTGACGCGGCGCGCGATCTCGTCCTTGCGTTGCTGCGAGTGACCCTCGAGGATTCGGATGTTCACGAACGGCATGACCCCTCCTTGACGAACGGAGACCGAGCCTACCCCAGGCGCCGAACCCGCCCATCGGGGTCAACACTGGGTGCGCTCCCGTGAATGCGCCGTCGGAGGTGAGCGCGTCATCGACGACCGGCAAGAGAGAGCGGGCAACTGTAGCTGCGGCGATGTGTGCGCAGTGGCTCACGCCGCCGCTTGCTACAGTGGCGCACTCGCTCCGATTCGCTTCCAGAGGACACCGCCATGCCGCTCGTCTCCATGCGCCAGCTGCTCGACCACGCCGCCGAAACCGGCTATGGAATACCCGCCTTCAACGTCAACAACCTCGAGCAGGTGCAGGCGGTGATGACGGCCGCCGACGAGGTCGGCGCGCCGGTCATCCTGCAGGCCAGCGCCGGCGCCCGCAAATACGCCGGCGAGCCTTTCATCAAGCACCTGATCGAGGCTGCTCTCGAGTCGTGGCCCAAGGTGCCGCTGGTCATGCACCAGGACCACGGGCAGAGCCCGGCGGTGTGCCAGAGCGCCATCGACCTCGGCTTCTCGTCGGTGATGATGGATGGCTCGCTCGAGGCCGACGGCAAGTCGATCGCGTCCTACGACTACAACGTCGCGGTGACCAGAAAGGTGGTCGACATGGCGCATGCGCGCGGCGTCACGGTCGAGGGCGAGCTCGGCTGCCTCGGCTCACTCGAGACGATGCGCGGCGACAAGGAAGACGGCCACGGCACCGAAGCGACGATGACGCGCGAGCAGTTGCTCACCGACCCCGAGCAGGCCGCCGACTTCGTCAAGCGCACCCAGCTCGACGCCCTGGCGATCGCCATCGGCACCAGCCACGGCGCCTACAAGTTCACGCGCAAGCCCACCGGCGACATCCTGGCCATCGACCGCATCAAGGAGATCCATCGCCGGATCCCGAACACGCACCTCGTGATGCACGGCTCCTCCAGCGTGCCGCAGGATCTGCTCGCCATCATTCGCCAGTACGGCGGCAGCCTGAAGGAGACCTACGGCGTGCCGGTCGAGGAAATCCAGGAAGCGATCAAGCACGGCGTGCGCAAGATCAACATCGACACCGACATTCGCCTGGCGATGACCGCGGCGACGCGCAAGTACCTGGCCGAGAACCCCGAGAAATTCGACCCGCGCGACTTTCTCAAGCCGGCGCGCGAGGCAGCGAAGAAGATCTGCCGCGAGCGCTATCTGCAGTTCGGCTGCGAAGGGCAGGCCGGCAAGATCACCGCACAGTCGTTGAACCAGGTCGCGAAGCGATACGCGCAAGGCGAGCTGGCGCAGACGGTCGTGTGATGACGGCTCCTGCCGGCGCGGCGGTGCCGCTCTTCGAAAGCCATCTTCACTCGCTGCCGCTGATCGCGCGCGGCAAGGTGCGCGAGAACTACGCGGTCGGCAGCGACCGCATGTTGATGGTCGCGAGCGATCGGCTCAGCGCCTTCGACGTCGTCATGAGCGAGCCGATTCCCGGCAAGGGCCGCGTGCTGACGCGGATGTCACTCTGGTGGTTTGCGAAGCTCGCGCACGTCGTCCCGAATCACTTGACGGGCGAAGCCCCCGAGAGCGTCGTCGCCGAAGACGAGCGCGAGCAGGTGCGCGGTCGCTCGATGCTGGTCAAGAAGCTCAAGCCCTTGCCGATCGAAGCGGTCGTTCGCGGCTATCTCGCGGGCAGCGGGTGGAAGGAATATCAGCGGAGCGGCAGCGTCTGCGGCGTGCCGTTGCCGCCGGGTCTGCGCAACGCATCGCGGTTGCCCGCGCCGATCTTCACGCCCGCGACCAAGGCCGAGATGGGCGACCACGACGAGAACATCGACTTCGAGCGCGCCAGCGATACGATCGGCGCCGAGTTCGCCGCGAAGGTGCGCGACACGGCGATCCGCCTGTACAGCGAAGCCGCACAGATCGCGCTGGCCAAGGGAATCATCATCGCCGACACCAAGTTCGAGTTCGGTCTCGACGATGCGGGAACGCTGACGCTGATGGACGAAATACTGACGCCCGACTCGTCGCGCTTCTGGCCAGCCGATCGCCACGCCGAAGGATCGAACCCGCCGAGCTACGACAAGCAGTTCGTTCGCGACTGGCTTGAGAGCGTGCGCATCGACGGCCAGCCCTGGGGCAAGCGCCCGCCGGCGCCGGCGCTGCCGGCCGAGGTCATCGCCCGGACGGCCGAAGCCTACCGCGCGGTTGCCGCCATTCTGATGGGCCGGATGTCCTGACGAGCGCCCAGTTGTCATCCTGAACGAAGTGAAGGATCTCGGCGGTCGAGATCCTTCGCTGTCGCTCAGGATGACACGTGTCAGCGCGCCTAGAACAGCGCCATGCTCAGCTTGCGCCGATACGCGTCGATGACCGGATCGCCGGGCGCCGTCGCCATCTTGCCGGCCACCTCGAGCGTGCCCTTCGGCGCGGCGGCATCGGCCTTCGCCTTTGCCGGCTTGCTCATGACCTCGAGGATCGCGACGTAAGTCTTGCGCGCCAGACCGTCTTTCCAGGCCTTGTCGCGCATCACGATCTCGAGCAGCTGATCCATCGCTTCTGTGAATTCGCTGCTCGCGAAGTGCGATTGCGCCAGCTCGAAACGGGCGTCGAAGTCGCGCTTGTTCGCTTCGAGCGCGGCGGCTAGTACTTCGGGCGAACGGGCCGTGGGCGCCGCCTCCATCGCCGCAAGCCAATGTCCCGCGGCGGCCAGCCGCGCATCGGGGGCGACGTTGCCGTCCACCGGCTCGTAGGCCTTGCGCGCATCGGCCACGCGGCCGGCACCGAGCAGGGCGCGCAGGTAGTCGTAGCGGGCCGTATCGTTGGCCGGGTTGGTGGCGATGGCGGCCTGCAGCTTGTCGATCGCCGTCTCGCTGTCGCCTTCGGCGGGCAGTTCCTCGGCTTCGAGCAGGTCGTCCTGCGAAGCTTGCTCGTCGGCGCTCGGCACGTGCTTGTCGAGAAACTTCCTTACCTCGCTCTCGGGCAGCGCACCGACGAAGCCGTCGACCGGCTGGCCGCCGGCGAACAGAACGCAGAACGGGATGCTGCGCACGCCGAACATTTTCGAGAGCTGCGCCGCGATCTCCGGCTCCGCGTCGGCATCGAGCTTGACGAGCGTGAAGCGGCCGGCGTAGTCGAGCTCGAGCTTCTCGAGGGTCGGACCGAGCGCCTTGCACGGGCCGCACCACTCGGCCCAGATGTCGAGCAGTACAGGCTGCGCGAGCGAGGCGTTGATGAGTTCGGCTTCGAAGTTCTGCTGAGTGATGTCCTGCATGGGGTGTCGGCGTAAGAAAGGGAACGATGGCGGGGCGACTGGGCCAGGCAGGTGACGGCGTGCCGCCTACAATTCAAGCCATCCCCCAGCCATCGGAAGCGACGCAGTGAGCAGCGCCCCCGCGGTCGTCGGTGTGGTCATGGGCTCCAGCAGCGACTGGGAAACCCTGCGCGCCGCTACCGAGATTCTCGCCGAGTTCGGCGTTGCCCACGAGGCACGCGTCGTCTCGGCGCACCGCATGCCCGACGAGATGTTCGCGTACGCCGAAAGCGCCGCCGCGCGCGGCCTGAAGGCGATCATCGCCGGGGCCGGCGGCGCGGCTCATCTGCCCGGCATGCTGGCCGCCAAGACGACCGTGCCGGTGCTCGGCGTGCCGGTCGCGAGCCGGCACTTGCAGGGCCTCGATTCGCTCTACTCGATCGTGCAGATGCCGCGCGGCATTCCGGTCGCCACGTTCGCCATCGGCAGCGCGGGTGCGAGCAACGCCGCGCTGTTCGCCGTCGCGATGCTGGCCAACGACGATCCCGGATTGCGCTCGAAGCTCGAGGCCTTCCGGGCCCGGCAGAGCGACGCGGCGCGGGCAATGTCGGCCGATCTGAAGTGAGCGGCGCGGGGCCGGTGGCAGGCGCGTTCATCGCGCCGGAGGCGACGCTCGGCGAAGGTCCACGAGAGACGCGGTTCATCGCGCCAGGCGCGATGCTCGGCGTCGTGGGCGGCGGCCAGCTCGGACGCATGTTCGCGCACGCCGCGCAGCAAAGCGGCTATCGCGTCGCGGTGCTCGATCCCGACATCACGAGCCCCGCGGGCGCGGTCGCGAACGAGCACATTCGCACCGGTTATCTCGACGCCGAAGGCCTGGCCCGGCTCGCCGCGACATGCGCCGCGATCACCACCGAGTTCGAGAACGTTCCCGCCGAAGCGCTGCAGGCGCTGGCCCGGACGCGGCCGGTCGCGCCCCGCGCCGCCGCCGTCGCGATTTGCCAGGACCGCGCGGCGGAAAAGGCGGCCTTCGCCCGCGCTGGCGTGGCCTGCGCGCCGCACGCGGTGCTGATTCGGGCGGCCGATCTGGAAGGCGTCGCGCAAGACTTGCTGCCCGGCATTCTCAAGACTTCGCGCCTCGGCTACGACGGCAAAGGCCAGCGCCGCGTGGCCGATCGCACCGAGCTCGCGCGCGCTTTCAGCGAGCTGGGCGGTGTCGCCTGCGTGCTCGAGAAGCGCTTGCCGCTCGCGGCCGAAATCAGCGTCATCGTCGCGCGCAGTTCCCGCGGCGAGATCGTCGCGTTGCCGGCCCAGGACAACGTTCATCGCGACGGCATCCTCGCTCTGACCCGCGTTCCTGCCCATGCGGTCGACGCCGCTACCGCTTCCGGAGCGATCGCGTTGGCGAAGCGAATCGCCGAAGCCATCGACTACGTTGGTGTGCTTTGTGTCGAGTTCTTCGTGCTCGCCGAGGGCGCGCTGGTCGCCAACGAGATGGCGCCGCGGCCGCACAACTCGGGTCACTACAGCATCGACGCCTGCGACCTTTCGCAGTTCGACCTTCAGGTGCGGGCGATGACGGGCGCGCCGCTGGTGGCACCGCGCCTGCATTCGCCGGCCGTGATGCTCAATCTGCTCGGCGATCTGTGGTTTCGGCATGGCGGCGCGCGGCCGGTCGAACCGGCCTGGGATCGCGTTCTCGCACTGCCCGGAGCGCATCTGCATCTCTACGGCAAGAGCGAGGCACGGCGAGGCCGCAAGATGGGCCATCTGACCCTGACCGCTGCGAACGCGGAGGCGGCCGAAGCGAGCGCCGGCGCCGCTGCCGCCATCCTCGGCATTGAAGGGTGGTGAGGCGTGCTCCTCGACGGTCGTGATGGCGCCGCAATCGCCCAGGCAGCGAGCCATCTGGCGGCGGGCGAGCTGGTCGCGTTCCCCACCGAGACGGTTTACGGGCTCGGCGCTCGCGCCGATGACGATGCCGCGGTTGCGAAGATCTTCGCCCGGAAGGGTCGGCCGGCCGGGCATCCGCTCATCGTCCACGTCGCCGGCCGCGCCGAAGCCAGCCATTTCGGAGAACTCTCGCCGCTCGCCGAGCGCCTGGTCGAGGCATTCTGGCCGGGTCCCGTCACGGTGATCGTTCGCCGCCTGCCCGGCATCGCCGAGGCCGCCGCCGCCGGCCAGGCGACGATCGGTCTGCGCTGTCCGGCTCATCCGGCGGCCCATGCGTTGCTGATCGCGGCGCGCGAAGCCGGCGTCCCCGGCGTGGCGGCACCGAGTGCGAACCGGTTCGGCCGGATCAGCCCGACGACCGCCGCTCACGTCGTCGAGGAATTCGGCGCCGACCTGCTGGTGCTCGATGGCGGTGCCACCCGGCTCGGCATCGAGTCGGCGATCGTCGATTGCTCGGGCGAACGGCCAGCCCTGTTGCGCCCCGGGGTCTTGACGAAAGAACGGATCGCCGCGGCCCTCGGCGTGCCGCTCGTCGAGCCCGACATCGCCTCGCCGCGCGCGCCGGGCACGCTGCTCGCCCACTACGCGCCACGCGCCAGGCTGCGCCTGATGTCCACAGCCATACTGAAAACCGCACTCGACGTGCTGGGATCGGACCCTTTGAAGCTGGCGGTATATTCCCGGTCGGTGCCTTCGGGCGTGGCGACAGGCGTTCGCCATCGGCGCATGCCGGCCCGGCCGGAGCAGGCGGCGCACGAATTGTTTGCCGTCCTGCGCGAACTCGACAGCACTGGCGTGCATCTGATCTGGGTCGAGGAGCCGCCGCCAGGTCCCGAATGGGACGGCGTTCGCGACCGGCTCAGCCGCGCCGCGGCGACTTGATCTCCCCTGTTTCCCTGGAGCGATGAATGAGATTGAATGCGAGTGAAGTGCGCCGTGCGGCGTTTGCCTGCGGCGCGCTGGCGGTGGCGATGCTGGCCGCGTCCTGCGGCGGTGGCGCCGCGACCAACAGCTTCAATGCCACGCGAATCATCGCCTTTGGCGACGAGACCAGCGTCATCGTCGACACCCGCGGCGACGGCGACGGCAGCAAGTACAGCGTCAACGCGACCGTGTCCAGCACCGACCCCACGCTGGCCTGTCGCTCGAATCCGATCTGGATCCAGACCGTCGCCAACAACTACGCCGGCCTGGTCTTCGCGCCTTGCAACCCCGGGCCGACGCTGGTGATCAACCCTTCGAGCCGGATCCGCGCCAGCTTCGGCGCCCAGGCGGCCGATCTGTCGTCGCAGATCGACGCGCAGCTTTCGGAAAGCGGATTTCAGCCGAGCGACCTCGTGACCGTGCTGGTCGGCGCCAACGACGTGCTCAACCAATACGCCCAATACCCCACGGTCAGCGAGACCCAGCTCACCGCCAACGTCACGGCGGCCGGCGCCGAGGTCGGCCGACAGGTCAACCGGCTCGCCGACCTCGGGGCCAAGGTGATCATCTCGACGATCCCGGACGTCGGCTTTTCGCCCTATGCGATCACCGAAAAGGCGGCCCATGTCGACACCGACCGGCAGCAACTCATCATTCGGCTGACCAAGAGCTTCAACGCCTCGCTGCGCGCGACGATCTTCAACGATGGTCGTCGCATCGGCCTCGTGCTGATGGACGAGCTGGTCGAAGCGGTCGCCAAGTTCAACGGGCTCAACGGGTTCACGAACACGACGATGGGTGCCTGCGACCTCAGCCGGTCGGCATATGTACCGCCGTCGATCCTCGACTGCACCAACCTCACGCTCGTCGCCGGGGCCACGCCCACGTCTTACCTGTGGGCCGACGACCGTCATCTTTCGGCGGGCGGCCAGCTCTCGCTCGGCAACCTCGCCGCATCGCGGGCCAGGAACAATCCGTTCTGAGCCGAAGGCCCGCGCACGCTTGTCTTCAAGG
>JAYSMB010000004.1:0-2805 GCA_043725065.1 Burkholderiales bacterium | reverse complement strand
CATCGCCGCGTTCGGGCTCGAGCCGCCGGACGAGATCGTCCAGGACATGATCCGCAACCTGCCGAACGCGGCCGGCTACACCGATTCGAAGGGCCTGTTCGCACCGCGCAAGGCGATCGTCCACTACACGCAGCAAAAGCATGTCAGCGGCGTGACGGTCGACGACGTCTACCTCGGCAACGGCGCCTCCGAGCTGATCACGATGAGCATGAACGCGCTGCTCAACGACGGCGACGAAGTGCTGATCCCGGCTCCGGACTATCCCCTGTGGACCGCCTCGGTGGCGTTGTCAGGCGGCACACCCGTGCACTACCTGTGCGACGAAGCGTCCGACTGGATGCCCGACCTCGACGACATGGAGGCCAAGGTCACGTCGCGCACGCGTGCGGTGGTCGTCATCAACCCCAACAACCCGACCGGTGCACTCTATCCCGATGCGGTGCTGGAGAAGATCGTCGCGCTGGCGCATCGCCACGGCCTGATCGTCTTCGCCGACGAAATCTACGACAAGACGCTCTACGACGGCCACACGCACACCTCGATCGCCTCGCTCGCCGACGATCTGCTGTTTCTCACCTTCAACGGCCTGTCGAAGAACTACCGCTCGTGCGGCTACCGAGCCGGCTGGATGGTCGTCTCGGGAGAGAAGAAACACGCGGCCGACTACATCGAGGGCCTGAACATGCTGGCCTCGATGCGCCTGTGCTCGAACACGCCCGGGCAGCTCGCAATCCAGACCGCCCTGGGTGGCTACCAGAGCATCGACGACCTTGTGGCGCCGGGCGGCCGCCTCGCTCGCCAGCGCGACCTTGCGCACAAGCTGTTAACCGCCATTCCCGGCGTCAGCTGTGTCAAGCCGAAGGCAGCGCTCTACATGTTTCCGAAGCTCGACCCGGCGATCTACCCGATCGAGGACGATCAACAGTTCGCCTACGAATTGCTTGCCGAGCAAAAAGTCCTGATCGTTCAGGGCACCGGATTCAACTGGCCGCGGCCCGACCACCTGCGCGTCGTGTTCCTGCCGAACTCCGACGACCTCACCGACGCGATCGGTCGCATCGCCACCTTCCTCGACCACTACCGTACCCGGCATTCGAGGTGAGCACGATGAAACCGATCCAGGTCGGCCTGCTCGGCGCCGGCGTCGTCGGCAGCGGCACCTTCGTCGTCCTGCGCCGCAATCAGGAAGAGATCCGGCGCCGTGCGGGACGCGAGATCCGCATCACGCACGTCGCCGACCTCGATACGGCGCGGGCTCGCGCCCTGGTGGGCGACGCGGCCGAGGTCGTGGCCGATGCGCGCATCGTGATCGCGCGGCCCGAGATAGAAGTCATCGTCGAGCTGATCGGCGGCACCGGCGTCGCGAGAACGCTGGTGCTCGAGGCGATCGCCGCGGGCAAGCATGTCGTCACGGCCAACAAGGCGCTGCTCGCCATACATGGCACCGAGATCTTCGCGGCGGCGCGAGAGCGCGGTGTGGTCGTCGCGTTCGAAGCAGCGGTGGCCGGCGGCATTCCGATCATCAAGGCGCTGCGTGAAGGGCTGACGGCAAACCGCATCGAATGGATCGCCGGGATCATCAACGGCACGACCAACTTCATCCTCTCCGAAATGCGCGTCCGGGGAATCGACTTCGCGACCGCGCTCGCCGAGGCGCAGCGGCTGGGCTATGCCGAGGCCGACCCGAGCTTCGACATCGACGGCACCGATGCGGCGCACAAGGCCACGCTGGTCTCGGCAATCGCTTTCGGTGTGCCGGTGCAGTTCGCGAAGGCGCACGTCGAGGGCATCGCCGACCTGCAGGCCGCCGACATCGCCTACGCCGAGCAGCTCGGCTACCGGATCAAGCTGCTCGCGATCACGAAGCGACGCGACGCCCGCGACGGCACGCCGGCCGGCATCGAGCTGCGCGTGCATCCGACGCTGGTGCCGGCGAAGCGGCTGATCGCCAACGTCGAAGGCGCCATGAACGCGGTGCTGGTGCAGGGTGACGCGGTCGGCACGACGCTCTACTACGGCAAGGGCGCGGGCGCCGAACCGACCGCCTCCGCGGTGATCGCCGACCTCGTCGACCTGGCGCGGCTGGCCACCGCGGACCCGGACCATCGCGTGCCGCACCTCGCGTTCCAGCCGGCCTCGATGCAGAACCTCGGCGTCCTGCCGATCGACGAAGTGGTGACCTCGTTCTACCTGCGCCTGCAGGTCGCCGACATCGCCGGCGTGCTGGCGCGCGTCACCGGCATCCTGGCCGAGGACGGCATCTCGATCGACGCGTTGCTGCAGCGGCCGGCCGAGATCGGCGCACACGAAGGCGCGGCGCGCACCGACGTCATCATCCTGACTCACGACACCGTCGAAGGTCGGATGACGAAGGCGATCGCGGCCATGCAGGCTCTGCCGACCGTGCTGGCCAAGATCGTGCGCATCCGCAAGGAAGACCTCGGTTGAAATACCTCAGCACGCGCGGTGAGGCAGGTGGGCGGGCTTTCAGCGAGATCCTGCTCGAGGGCCTGGCGCCCGACGGCGGGCTCTACCTGCCGGAGCGCTATCCGCGCGTCGATGCGGCGACGCTGGCGCGCTGGCGAGGCCTCTCGTATCCCGAGCTGGCGTTCGAGCTGCTCTCGCCCTACATCGACGACATCCCGGCCGACGACCTGCGCGCGCTCGTTGCCAGAACCTACACCGCGGAAGTCTTCGGTGATGCGCGGATCACGCCCCTGCGCCCGCTCGATCCCGGCCTGTTCATCCTCGGCCTGTCGAATGGACCGACGCTGGCGTTCAAGGACCTGGCGATGCAGTTCCTGG
>JAYSMB010000003.1:0-5526 GCA_043725065.1 Burkholderiales bacterium | reverse complement strand
CACCGTCCCTTCGGCGCCGACGATGTCGCCGAGGTCGAGGTGCTTGAACGACTCGTAGCCTTCTTCGCCGAGTGCGTCTTTCGTGACGAAGAGCTGGATGCGGCCGGTCGCGTCCTGCACCGTGGCGAAGCTCGCCTTGCCCATGACGCGCTTGAGCATCAGACGGCCGGCCACGCTGACGGTGACCTGCAGCGGCTCGAGCGTCTCGTTGTCGAGGTGGCCGTGTTTGCGGACGAGCGCGGCGGCGCGGTCGCGCGGCTTGAAGTCGTTGGGAAAGGCGATGCCGCGGGCGCGAATCGCCGCGAGCTTGGCGCGGCGTTCGGCGATTAGCGAGTTGTCGTCCATGGTCCTCCTCGGAGGAGAAAATTCTAGGCCGTCGCCCCGGCGCGCCTGTTGCGGTCGTGCACGAGGCCGCCACCTAGAATCCTCCGCCCATGAGAGTCACGATCATCGGCACCGGCTATGTCGGCCTCGTCACGGGAGCCTGCCTCGCCGAAGTCGGCAACGAGGTCTTCTGTCTCGACGTCGACGAGCGCAAGGTGGCGCTGCTCAACGAAGGCCGCATTCCGATCTACGAACAGGGCCTCGAAGAGATCGTCCAGCGCAGCCGGGCTGCCGGAAGACTGACCTTCTCGAGCGACGTCGCGGCGAGCGTTCGCCACGGCGACGTGCAGTTCATCGCCGTCGGCACGCCGGCCGACGAAGACGGCTCGGCCGACTTGCGCCACGTGCTCGCGGCGGCACGCAATATCGGCCGGCACATGACGGGCTTCAAGGTCGTCGTCGACAAGTCGACGGTTCCGGTCGGCACCGCGGACAAGGTGCGCGCTGTCATCGAGGAGGAGCTCCGATCGCGGGGCGGCGCCGGCGGCGCGTCGCTGAAGGTGCTGTCGAATCCCGAGTTCCTGAAGGAAGGCGCGGCGGTGCAGGACTTCATGCGGCCCGAACGCATCGTCATCGGCGTCGACGACGATGCGCCGGGGCAGCGCGCGCTGCAGACGATGAAGTCGCTTTACGCGCCTTTCAACCGCAACCGCGAGCGCACGCTGGTGATGGGCGTGCGCTCGGCCGAGTTCACCAAGTACGCCGCCAACGCCATGCTGGCGACGCGCATTTCGTTCATGAACGAGCTCGCCAACCTGGCCGACAAGGTCGGCGCCGACATCGAGTCGGTGCGCCAGGGCATAGGCTCCGACCCGCGCATCGGCTACGACTTTCTCTACGCCGGCACCGGCTACGGCGGCTCGTGCTTTCCGAAGGACGTGAAGGCATTGCGCCGCACGGCACACGAGCAGGGCAGCGAGCTGAAGGTGCTGGCGGCCGTCGAGGCGGTCAACGATGCGCAGAAGCGCGTCCTCGTCGACAAGATCGTCGCCCGCTTCGGCGTCGATCTCGCAGGCCGCACCTTCGCCATCTGGGGCCTCGCCTTCAAGCCGAACACCGACGACATGCGCGAGGCGCCGAGCCGCGTCGTCGTCGCGGAGCTGCTGAAGCGCGGCGCCATGCTTCGGCTCTTCGATCCTGTCGCCATGGACGAAGCGCGGCGCAGCCTCGAGATCGACTTGCACGCGAATCCGAAGGCGCTCGATCGCGTCATCTTCTGTCGCTCGCAGGCCGAGGCCACACAGGGCGCCGACGCGCTGGTGATCGTCACCGAGTGGAAGTCGTTCCGCAGCCCCGACCTGGCGGCGATCGGCGCGGCGCTGAAACAGCCGGTCGTCTTCGATGGCCGCAATCTCTTCGAGCCCGCGGCGATGAAGGATGCCGGGCTCGAATACTTTGCGGTCGGCCGATCGATGGCTGCGCACACGAGGCCAGAGGCCGCGTGACTTCATCCGCGGATCAGGGCGGCTACCGGATTCGATCGCAGCTCTATTTTTTCGGCCTGGCGGCGATCAACTTCGTGCATCGCTGCCTGCCGTTCGCGCTGCGGCCGCTGCTCTATCGACTTTGCCGCTACGACATCGCGCGCTCGGCGACGCTGCAGGGCGGCGTGCGCTTCTTCCACGTCGGCCGCCTGAAGATCGGCGCCGGCACGCTTGTCAACCGCGGCGTCTATCTCGACAACCGGGCCGGCCTCACGATCGGCAGCAACGTCTCGATTGCCCACGACGTGCGCATCTACACGCTCGGCCACGACGTCAACGACGCCGGCTTCGCGGCGCGCGGCAAGCCGGTCGGGATCGGCGACCATGCGGTGCTGTTCGCCGGCGCGATGGTCATGCCGGGCGTCCAGCTCGGCGAAGGCGCGGTCGTGATGGCGGGCTCGGTGGTCACGAAGAGCGTGGCCGCGCGCCGCATCGTCGGCGGCAATCCGGCGCAAGACCTCGGCGAGCGCACCGGCGAGCTGTCTTACACGCTCGGGCGCCGCTACTGGTTCGCGCATTGAGCGCGACGCGAGCTCGGCCTTGATCTCTGCGCGCCGGCGATCGTGAGAGTCGCGCTCGTCGATGGCGGCTCGTTCGTCCTTACCTACGACTACCAGCTCGCCGAGACGCTGGCAGATCAAGGGGTCGAGGTCGACTTCTACGGCTCGCGCACCCGATACAACGGCGAGTTTCTCGAGGCGATGCGCAAGCTTTCGGGCGTGAACGTGCACGACAGCGCCATGTCCCGGACCGTCGCACCGCGCTGGTTGGGAGCGCTGCGCTACCTCGCGATGTGGCTCGGCATCTGGCGCCGCCGTGCGAGCTTCGACGTCATCAACCTGCAGTTCAGCGCCTTGTGGCAGCTCGAGCTGCCCTTCCTGCGCGCCCTGCGCCGCAAGCTGGTGTTCACGATCCACAACGCCGTGCCGCACGATTTCGCGGGGCGCCGGCATGCGCCGACCGAGCGAATCGCGCGGCTGGCGCGCACGCTGGTGTTCGTGAGCCGCTTCTCGCACGACGATTTCATCGATCGCTACGGACAGGAGTTCCGCGCCAAGTCGAAGGTGCTCGGCATCGGCCTGTCGCCCGTGCTGCCGGGTCTGCCGTCGGTGCCATACCGACCGATCGGCCCGCCCGAAGCGCTCGTCTACTGGAGCACCGTCAAGCCTTACAAGGGCATCGAGCTGTTCACCGATCTGGCGCGCTCGGAGCGCATCCGGGCGTCGGGCATCGGGCTCGAGATCTACGGCGCGTGGGCGTCCGAATTGCACGGCCTGCGCGATGAGATCGCCGCGCTGGGCGTGCGCATCGAAGATGGCTTTCTCGACGCGACGAGCCTGCTTCGCCTGCTCTCTCGCGACCTTGTCTTCATCCTGCCCTACCGCGAGGCGACGCAGTCGGGCGCGCTCTTCTCGCTGCTGCATCACGGCCGCTTCTTCATGTGCACGGACGTCGGCGACCTTGGCGACTTCATGCGCCGTTTCGGCCTCGAGGCGCTGCTGCTGAAAGAGCGCAGCGCCGATGCGGTGGCCGAATGTCTCGAACGATTGAAGACCGACGAGGCGGCGCTCGTCCAAGCCTTCCAGGCAGCCCAGGACGGCTCGGCCTGGTCGAAGACGACGGCCGGCATCGCTGACGTATTCGCTCAGAATGCCAAGGGGCCGAGCAGCCCCGAAAACCCGAGCCGCCGATTGCCATGAAGCAGATCATCAAGAGTGCGCTGGCCCGCGCCGGCCTCGAGCTGACGCGCACCGCCGACCGCCGCACCGCCGCGCTCGCCGACCTCGCACCGGCCGATCGGGCGCTGGTGGCACGCGTCGAGCCGTTCACGATGACCAGCCTCGATCGGCGCGCCAGCCTGCTCGGCGCCATCGACCACGTCGTGCGACACCGCATCCCCGGCGACATCGTCGAGTGCGGCGTCTGGCGCGGCGGCAGCATGATGCTCGCGGCACTGGCGCTCATGGCACGCGGCGACACCTCGCGCGAGCTCTGGCTCTACGACACCTTCCAGGGGATGAGCGAGCCCACCGCCGAAGACCTGAGCGCCAACGGCGAGACCGCCGCCGCACAGCTCGCGCGCACGCCGCGCGGCGAGGGCGTCTGGTGCGAGGCCGGGCTCGACGACGTGCAGGCCAACCTCGCCTCGACCGGCTACCCGCGCGAGCTCATCCACTTCGTGCAAGGCAAGGTCGAGGACACGATCCCCGCATCGCTGCCGTCACGCATCGCGCTGCTGCGCCTCGACACCGACTGGTACCAGTCGACGCGCCACGAGCTGCAGCACCTCTATCCGCTGCTCTCGCGCCACGGCGTGCTCGTCATCGACGACTACGGCCACTGGCAGGGCGCGCGGCAGGCGGTCGACGAGTTCTTCGCCGCGCAAGCCGAGCCGGTCTACCTGCATCGCGTCGACTACACGGCGCGGCTCGTCGTCAAGCAAGACGGCGCATGACCCAGCCGGCACCGCGTCTCCTGACTGCCCTGCCGCAGGTGTATGCCGCTGCGGCCGTGCGGCTCGCCTTGCCCTTGCTCGTGCTGCCGCTGGTCGCTTCGCGCATCGGCGCCGAAGAGTTCGGCCGGCTCGGCTTCATCCTCGTCTGGGCCGGACTGTTGGCGACGCTCGTCGAGGGCGGCTTTCTTGCCGCGGCGACACGGCTCGCGGTGGGCGCCGATCCGTGGCGCCGCTGGCAACTTGCGCAGCAGGTCTTTACGGCGCGGCTCGCGCTGTCGGTGCCGGCGGTGCTGCTCGCCTTCGTCGCCGTCCACTGGGTGTCGCGCGAGGCGCCGCACCCGGTCGTCGATTCGCTGGCGATCGCAGCGCTCGCCTGCGTGCTCGGCTGGCCCGCGACCTGGTACCTGCAGGCGACGCAACAGCTCAACCGCTGGTCGCGCGTCGAGGTGCTGGTCTACGCCCTGCTCATCGCGGCGTGCTGGGCTTTCGCGAAAAGCGTGCTCGCTTTCGTGTTGTTCCAGTTCGTCGCTTCGGCGTTGTTGGCCGTGCTCGGCTGGCGCTGGCTGCTCGCCGACCTGGCGGTCGAAGGGAAGGGCCGCTCCCTGCTCGAACGCTCGGCGCTGCGACCGGGGCTTCGCCTCGGCTGGAAGATGCTGCCGGTGTCGGTGGCCGGTGCCGCCTACTCGCTCGCCTTGCCGGCAGCGGCCTCGGCGCAGCTCAGCAAGCCCGAGCTCGGCGTCTACTTCATGGCCGACCGCATCGTTCGCCCGCTGCTCGCCGCTGCCGATCCGGTGTACTCGCTCGTCTATCCACGCATCGTCGCCCTGTTCGGCGAGAGCTCGCGCGCCGCGCTCTGGTATGCGGTGCGCTGGGCCGCGCTTGGCAGCGTGATCGGTGCGCTGGCCTTCATCGCGGCACAGCTTCTCTGGCCGTGGATCGAGCCCGCCATCGCAGCGCGCGCCGGCGGCATCGACGTGCAGCGGGTTCACGCCGTCGCCTTCGTCCTCGCCTGGCTCTGGCCGCTGCTTCTCGGCTGGAAGTTCATCGGCTACTGGATGCTGGGCAGCGGCCGGCACGACAACGCCTACCGCGCCTGCGTCGTTGTCGGCGGCGTCGTCGGTGTCGGCGCGGCCGCGACCTTCGGTGGCGCGGCCGGGGCGATCGGCCTGGCCTGGTCGGCGATCGGCGTCGAGATGCTCGTCA
>JAYSMB010000002.1:0-8093 GCA_043725065.1 Burkholderiales bacterium | reverse complement strand
GCGGACATTCTCAAGCCGTAGAATCCGCGTCTACTTTTTCACACACTCCCGGAGGAGTCATGAGCGACATAGAAGCACGAGTCAAGAAGATCATCGCCGAGCAGTTGGGCGTTCCCGAGGCCGACGTGGCCAACGAGAAGGCCTTCGTCGCCGACCTGGGCGCCGACTCGCTCGACACGGTCGAACTCGTGATGGCGCTCGAAGACGAGTTCGGCATCGAGATCCCCGACGAAGAAGCCGAGAAGATCACGACCGTCCAGCTCGCGATCGACTACGCGCAAAAGCACCAGAAGGCAGCCTGAGCTGTCGCTCGTTTCGATGCAGTCTCGCGAATGAGTTCTCGCCGGGTCGTCGTCACCGGGCTCGGCCTGATCAGCCCGGTCGGCAACACTGTTGACGAGGGCTGGCGGAACCTGCTGGCCGGCCGCTCGGGAATCGGCCCGATCACCAAGTTCGATGCGTCCGCTTTTTCGTGCCGATTCGCCGGCGAGGTCAAGGGCTTCCAGGTCGAGGAGTACTTCCCGGCCAAGGACGCGCGGCACATGGATACCTTCATCCACTACGGCCTGGCCGCGTCGATCCAGGCGGTCCGCGACGCCGGCTTGCCGACCGATGACGAGTTGAGCCAGGAGGAGGCGGAGCGTATCGGCTGCCTGATCGGCTCGGGCATCGGCGGCCTGCCGCTGATCGAAGACACCAAGGCCGAGCTCGAGAAGCGCGGGCCGCGACGCATCACGCCGTTCTTCGTGCCGGCATCGATCATCAACATGATCTCGGGACACGTCTCGATCATGTTCGGCTTCCAGGGGCCGAATCTCGCCATCGTCACCGCCTGCACGACCGGCCTGCATTCGATCGGCATGGCGGGCCGGATGATCGAGCATGGCGACGCCGACGTCATGGTCGCAGGCGGCTCGGAGGCAACCGTCTCGCCGCTCGGCGTCGGCGGCTTCGCGGCGGCGCGGGCCCTCTCGACGCGCAACGATGACCCGCGGACCGCCTCGCGCCCATGGGACAAGGACCGCGACGGTTTCGTTCTCGGCGAAGGTGCCGGCGTCGTCGTGCTCGAGGAGTACGAGCACGCCAGGCGTCGCGGCGCGAAGATCTACGCCGAGCTGGTCGGATTCGGCATGGGCGCCGACGCGTTTCACATGACCGCGCCCAATGTCGACGGCCCCAAGCGCTCGATGATCGCGGCGCTGCGCTCGGCGGCACTGAACGGCGACGACATCCAGTACCTCAACGCGCACGGCACCTCGACGCCGCTCGGCGACGTCAACGAAACCAACGCGATCAAGCTCGCCTTCGCAGACCACGCGAAAAAGCTGGTCGTCAACTCGACCAAGTCGATGACCGGCCACCTGCTCGGCGGCGCCGGCGGGATCGAGTCGGTGTTCACCATCCTGGCCATCAAGAACCAGATCTCGCCGCCGACGATCAACATCTTCAACCAGGATCCTGAGTGCGACCTGGACTACTGCGCCAACACGGCGCGCGAGATGAAGATCGAATATGCCATGAAGAACAACTTCGGCTTCGGCGGCACCAACGGCACGCTTGTTTTCAAGCGCGTGTGACGCAGGTCCCGCCGCCGGCGCTGCCGATGCGAGGCTCTCCTTCTTGCGAGATCACGGTCGTTCGCTTCGGCGTCTGGCACGGGGCGGTCGTCTTTGTCGCGGCGGCGGCGCTGGCTTCGATGGCGGCGTGGCTGGTTTCTTCTCCGCTGGGCCAGGGCGCATGGATTCGCGCCGCTGTGGTGGCGTCGTCGCTGGTGGTCATCGTCCTGGCTGCTTCGCTGCTGCGAACCCGCCCGGTCACCTTGCGATGGGACGGAACCTCGTGGTCGCTCGCCTCGGTCACTGCGCCGCCAACGGCGACCGTCCCGGGCGAGCTGTTCGTGGCGCTCGATCTGGGCTCATTTCTCCTGCTTCGCTTCCTGCCCGAGGCTCGATCGCGGCCGGGCTCGGTCCGCTGGATTCCGGTCGGACGGCGCGGCCTCGAACGCGAATGGCACGCGTTTCGCTGTGCCGCATATTCGCCGCGGCCCGCTTCCGGATCGGCTGTGGCGGACCCCCGACTCCCCTGAATGAATTCTCCCGACGCCGACGCCCCGCTCATCGAGCGCGTCAAGCAGGGCGATGTCAAGGCCTTCGAGATGCTGGTCGTCAAATACCAGCGGCGCATCGAGCGCCTCATCGGGCGAATGGTGCGCGACGTCGATCTTGTTCCCGACATCGCTCAAGAGACCTTCATCCGCGCCTATCGCGCGATTCCGCAGTTTCGCGGCGACAGCGCGTTCTACACCTGGCTGTACCGGATCGCCGTCAACACCGCCAAGAAGGCGCTGATGGAATTGAAGCGCGACCCCCTTGTCACTGAATCCGCGCGCGCCAGCCGCGACGAAGACGACGAGCGCTCGCCGGTCGAGAACGAATTGACGGACGGCGCGACGCCGGAAGCGTTACTTGCCAGCAAACAGATTGCCGCCGCAGTGAACTTTGCGATCGAAGGCCTGTCGGAAGAACTGAGGCAGGCCATTACCTTGCGCGAGATCGAAGGTCTCAGCTATGAAGAGATCGCCGAACTGATGAACTGCCCGATCGGGACGGTTCGTTCACGGATTTTTCGGGCGCGCGAGGCCATCGCAAGCAAGCTCAGGCCGCTGCTCGATACCCGTGAGGGTGAGCGTTGGTAAATGTTCATGAGCGGCGGGCGTGGGGGTCCGCCGCCGGCGTTGTGGGTAAAGTGGAGACGGACATGTCGGCAGGATTCAAGAACGGTTCGGCGGAGGCGGAGCGGCTTTCAGCGCTGGTCGACGGCGAGGCCGACGGCGCGGCGTCGGACGCCGCCTGTGCCGGCTGGAAAGCTGATGTCGAGGTGCGGCGCACCTGGCACACTTGGCAGTTGATCGGCGACGTGCTTCGCTCGGAAGACCTGGCCTCGAGCGCCGCCCGCGATCAGCGCTTCCTGGTTGCCTTGCGCGGGCGCTTGGCCACTGAGCCGGTGGTGCTCTCACCCGCGCCCCTGCGGACGATGGTGGAAGCTGCACCGCGCGGCGCAGTCGTTTCGCTGTCGCGCCGAACGCCGGGCCGCTGGATGCTGCCCTGGGCGATCGCCGCCGGGTTCATGCTCGTGATTGGGACCTTCGTTGTGGTGCGCCCGGGTGGCGTGCCGGCGAGCCTCGCGCCAGTCGTTGCACTGGCTGACAACGGCAGTGACGCGGCTTCGCCGTTGCGCCAGGTTTCCATCCGCGAATCGGTGGGCCCGACGGGTGCCGTCGTGGTCGACGGCAAGCTGATCCGCGATGCCCGGCTCGACCGCTACCTCGCCGCGCACAAGCAATTCGCCGGCACCTCGGCGCTCGGCCTGCCTTCGGCCTTTCTGCGCAGCGCGACGGTCGACGAGCCGCGCTGAAATCTCGCATCGCCACCTGCATGCTGCCGCGCTCGCTCGCCTCGCTTGCTTTCGCCTGCGCGGCGATGGCGGGCGTTCCGGATGGGTTCGCGCTGGCCCAGTCCGGCTCCGCGTCCGCGTCCGCGTCCGCGTCAGCGCCAGCGAACGACGTGCGGGGCTGGTTGCTGCGCATCCACGACGCGGCGAGCCGGCGCAACTTCCAGGGCACGTTCGTCGTCAGCGGCGGTGGCAGCGTCGCCAGCGCGCGAATCTCTCATTTCCACGAAGGGTCGAACCAGTACGAACGCATCGAGTCGCTCGACGGTCGGCAGCGCAAGGTCTTTCGCTACAACGAGGTCGTCCATACCGTCTGGCCGGCCAGCCACGTCGCGATGATCGAGCAGCGCGGCCTGCTCAGTTCCTTTCCGGCCCTGCTGCAGGCCGGCGACGACGGCCTCGCCGAGTGGTACGAAGTGCGGCAGGAAGGGATCGACCGCGTTGCCGGCCACGAAGCCAACGTACTGGTGGTCAAGCCGCGCGACAGCTACCGCTACGGCTATCGCCTGTGGGCGGATCGCGCTTCCGGATTGCTGCTGCGCGCCGACGTGATCGGCGAGAGAGGCGAGACGCTCGAGACATCGGCGTTCTCCGAGGTCTCGATCGGCGTTCGTCCGCAGCCCGACAGCGTCGTGCAGGCGATGCGAAAGCTCGACGGCTATCGCATCGTCAAGCCGGCTCTCACGCCGACGCGGCTCGAGGCCGAAGGTTGGGCGATGCGCCCGCCGGCGCCGGGCTTCAAGCTCGTGAGTTGTATCAGCCGGCAGATGGAGATGCTCGGCGAGCCCGCTGCCGAAGCGGCCGCACCACCCGTCATCCAGGCCATCTATTCCGACGGTCTCACCTACGTCTCCGTCTTCATCGAGCGCTATCGCGCCGAGCGGCACACGCATCCCATGCTGGCTTCGCTCGGCGCGACGCTGACGCTCAGCCAGCGCCAGGGCGACTGGTGGGTGACCGTCGTCGGCGACACGCCGCTGGCGACGCTCAAGTCCTTCGCCGCCGCGCTCGAGCGCAAAAAGCCATAGGGCTTGCTTCGGCTGCGAGAGACTGCACACTCCGGTTTCGGCTTTCTCGGTTTCACATCGATCTCGACAGGTGTTCCGCATGCAATCGCTTTCGCCTTCTCTTGTTCCAGCCGCCGGCCGCTACGGCTTTGCCGCGGTGGCGCTCTCGCTCAGCCTGCTCGCGACGGCCGCGCCGCAGCCGGCGAAGGCGCAGGGGCTGCCCGATTTCACCGAGCTGGTCGAGAAGGTCGGCCCGGCCGTGGTCAACATCCGTACGACCGAGCGCAGCCGCATGGCGCGCGGCCCCGCCGGCGGCGGCGGCGAGATCGACGAAGACATGCTCGAATTCTTTCGCCGCTTCGGCCTGCCGATGCCCAACCGTCCCAACCCGCGCTCGCCCCAGCAGCCGGGCGACGGCGACTCGCAGCCGCGCGGGGTCGGCTCCGGCTTCATCCTGAACGCCGACGGCTACGTGATGACGAATGCCCACGTCGTCGAGGGCGCCGACGAGGTGATCGTGACGCTGACCGACAAGCGCGAGTTCAAGGCCAAGATTGTCGGCGCCGACAAGCGCTCGGACGTCGCTGTGGTCAAGATCGAGGCGAGCGGCCTGCCGACCGTACGCATCGGCGATGTCGGCAAACTCAAGGTAGGCGAGTGGGTGATCGCGATCGGCTCGCCGTTCGGCCTGGAAAATACCGTCACGGCAGGCATCGTCAGCGCCAAGTCGCGCGACACGGGCGACCTGCTGCCGCTGATCCAGACCGACGTGGCCATCAACCCCGGCAACTCAGGCGGGCCGCTGATCAACATGCGCGGCGAAGTCGTCGGCATCAACTCGCAGATTTACAGTCGCTCGGGCGGTTTCCAGGGCATCTCATTCGCGATCCCGATCGACGAAGCGGCGCGTGTCTCCGACCAGTTGCGCGCCGGCGGGCGGGTGATCCGCGGCCGGATCGGCGTGGTGATCGATCGCGTGACCCGCGAAGTGGCGGAATCGATCGGCCTCGGCAAGCCGGCGGGAGCACTGGTTCGCACTGTCGAGGCGAGCGGACCGGCCGACAAGGCGGGCGTCGAAGCCGGCGACATCATCACCAAGGTTGACGCCAGGACCATCGAGACCTCGGGCGAACTGCCGCGGATCATCGGCGCCATCAAGCCTGGCACCAAGGCGAGCTTGCAGGTGTTTCGACGTGGCAGCTATCGTGACCTGCCGGTCGTCGTCGCCGAACTCGAGCCCGAGCGCACCGCCGCGCGCAAAACTCCCGACAAAGACGGCGCCAAGCCGACAGCGCCGGTCAGCACCCTGGGCCTCGCCGTTTCCGACCTGACGGATGTGCAGAAGCGCGAACTCAAGCTCAAGAACGGCGTTCGCGTCGACACCGCCGAAGGAACGGCGGCGCGCGCCGGCTTCCAGGTGGGCGACGTCATCGTGACCATCGACAACGTCGAGGTGATAAGCGCCAAGCAGTTCGACGTGGCGGTCACCAAGCTGGACAAGGCCAAACCGGTGACGCTTTTGGTGCGCCGGGGCGAGACGGCGAACTTCCTGATCTTGCGGCCGGCTCGATAGTTGTTGATCGGCGGGTTAACCCGTATTCGGAGTGTGCGGTCGCCAACCGGACTAGGCTTTGGTGGCGGCTGTACCCCCACGTCTCCATATAAGAGCAGCGAGATTTGAGGCTGCGTTGGCCTGCCCATCCGGGCGCCGAAATTACCCCCAGCACATCCACAGGCAATTGTGGATAATCTGTGGATGAATTTCCTGTTGGCGGCCCGCAACGGCGAGAAATCAAGCATTGGCGTGGCTTGCGGCGGGGCTGTTTTGACTACAATGAAGACCCAACAAGCAGTTGCCAATACGTTTTGTTGGAAGGCGCGTCAGTTATTCGACGTGCCTTTTTTTTGATCGCAGCACGGCCCTTTCGGGCCTTCACATCGCCGCGCGATGTGAGCTTGCATCGCAACGGCTGCGCCGTTGAAGCTCCAGCCTGACTCTCACCGCCGATTCATCGGCAGACGCATGCAATTGATCCGCAATTTTTCGATCATCGCCCACATCGACCACGGCAAGTCGACGCTGGCCGATCGGTTGATCCAGCGCTGCGGGGGACTGAGCGATCGGGAGATGGAAGCGCAGGTGCTCGACTCGATGGACATCGAGCGCGAACGAGGCATCACGATCAAGGCGCAGACGGCGGCGCTGCAATACACGGCGCGTGACGGGCTTGTCTACAACCTCAACCTCATCGACACGCCGGGCCACGTCGACTTCTCGTATGAAGTGAGCCGGTCGCTCTCGGCCTGCGAGGGTGCGCTGCTGGTGGTCGACGCGAGCCAGGGCGTCGAAGCCCAGACGGTCGCGAACTGCTACACCGCGCTCGACCTCGGCGTCGAGGTCGTCCCGGTCCTCAACAAGATGGATCTGCCGCAGGCCGATCCGGACCGCGCGCGTTCCGAGATCGAGGACGTGATCGGCATCGACGCCGAAAACGCCATTCCCTGCAGCGCCAAGACCGGCGAAGGCATCGACGAGATCCTCGAAGCCGTCGTCAAGCGCATGCCGGCGCCGCGGGGTCGGCCCGACGCGCCGCTGCGCGCCATGATCATCGACTCGTGGTTCGACAACTATGTTGGCGTCGTGATGCTGGTTCGCGTCGTCGATGGATCGCTCACCAAGGGCGAGCGGATCCGCCTGATGGCCAGCGATGCGGTCTTCAGCGCCGACCAGCTCGGCGTGTTCACGCCCAACTCGATGCCGCGCGACACGCTCTCGGCCGGCGAGGTCGGCTTTGTCATCGCCGGAATCAAGGAGTTGCAGGCGGCCAAGGTCGGCGACACGATCACGCTCGAGAAAAAGTTGCCCAGCAACCTGGGCGTCGCGACCGAGGCGCTTCCGGGCTTCAAGGAAATCCAGCCCCAGGTCTTCGCCGGGCTCTATCCGACCGAAGCCAGCGAGTACGACCAGCTCCGCGACGCGCTGGAAAAACTCAAGCTCAACGACTCGTCGCTGCGCTACGAGCCCGAAGTGAGCCAGGCCCTCGGCTTCGGCTTTCGCTGCGGCTTCCTCGGCCTGCTCCACATGGAGATCGTCCAGGAACGGCTCGAGCGCGAGTTCGACCAGGACCTCATCACCACCGCGCCCTCGGTCGTCTACCAGGTCGAGCTCGGCAACGGTGAGGTGATGCAGATCGAGAACCCGTCGAAGATGCCCGATCTCGGCCGGGTCGCCGAGATCCGCGAGCCGATCGTCACGGTGCAGCTCTACATGCCGCAGGAGCACGTCGGCCCGGTGATGACGCTGGCCAACCTGAAGCGGGGCGAGCAGAAGAACATGGCCTACCACGGCCGCCAGGTGCTGCTGACCTACGAGATGCCGCTCGCCGAGATCGTGCTCGACTTCTTCGACAAGCTCAAAAGCGTGTCGCGCGGCTACGCGTCGATGGATTACGAGTTCAAGGAATACCGCGGCGCCGATGTCGTGAAGGTCGACATTTTGCTCAACGGGGACAAGGTCGATGCGCTGTCGATCATCGTGCACCGCAGCCAGAGCAACTACCGCAGCCGTGCGGTCGTGGCCAAGATGCGCGAGCTGATTTCGCGCCAGCAATACGATGTTGCGATCCAGGCCGCGAT
>JAYSMB010000001.1:0-6978 GCA_043725065.1 Burkholderiales bacterium | reverse complement strand
CTGCGAGGGTGCCGGCCTCGTCGGCGCTCATCAGCCGCGAGTACCCTACCGCGTCGGCAGCCAGGATGGCGGCGAGGCGCTGGCGTGTCGTGTCGGGCGAGTTCAAGGCTGGCGGCCTCCGCATGAAGTGCGAATGCCGCGGATGCTAATGCGCCCGCCCGGGCGCCGCCGCAACCCGTGCCTAGGAACGCACCTGGGCCATGATCGCCAGGGGGCGGCCTTCGTTGTCCTTGAACGCGGCCATCCACTCTTCGGTGCCGTCCTGGTGGCGATGGATCATGTGCGGCGCGTCCAGGAACTCGACGCCGCGTGACGCGAGCGTCACATGGGCCGAGCGCACGTCGTCGACCTTGAAGTAGATGATCGACTCGGTCTGGCTGCCTTCGCCTTCGGACAGGAACAATCGAATGCCTGCGCAATCGAAGAAGGCCAGGTTGCCGAACGAGTACATGTGCTGCAATCCCAGCACGTCGCGGTACCAGGTTCGCGAGGCCTCGATGTCGCGCACGGTGCGCGAGAGCTGCGCGATCGGGCCCAGATTCAGTGTGTCGGTCACCGTCGACTCCTTCTTGAACAAGTTGCTGTCACGTCGAATCCCGGTCCAATGGCGAAGCTCGGCCCGGCGCGAGAGGCCGAGCTTCTGCAATGCGTTGGCGACGTGATACTTCACCGCGTCGGTGCTCACGCCCTGGCGGCGCGCGATCTCGGGGTTGGAAAGACCGTGCCGCACAGCCTCGGCAACGCGCCACTCCGCCGGAGTCAGCACGTCGTCGTGGGGAGGGCGGCCTCGCTGCCGTTCGCTTGCCATGGCTCGCACCTTATCGCGGATGGAAGCGATTTACCCTCCCCTCTGGGCGCCCCTCAGGAGACCGAAGAATGAAGTCCAGCATCACCGGCCGCGCCGCGGCGGCCTTGCTTGCCCTGGCCGCGACCGCGGCGGTCGGCGCGCCGGCCGACGATGCGCGAGACAGCGTCAAGAATGCCGTGGATGCGGCGGTACTGCCGTTGATGGCCAGGCACCGCGTTCCCGGCATGGCGGTCGCGGTCATCGTCGCCGGTCGGTCCTACGTGTTCGACTATGGCGTGGCATCGATGGCAACGCGCGATCCCGTCGGACCTTCGACGCTGTTCGAGATCGGGTCGGTGACCAAGACCTTCACCGCGATGCTGGCCACCTATGCGCAGCAGGAGGGCCATCTCTCGCTGGCAGACAAGGTGGGCAAATACCTGCTGTCGCAGCGGAACAGCCGCTTCGGCGAAGTGCGCCTTCTCGACCTCGGCACGCACACGGCCGGCGGCTTTCCGCTGCAGGTACCGGCGAGCGTTCGCGACAACGACCAGTTGATGCGCTATTTCAGCGAGTGGCGGCCGGCCTATGCGCGGGGAACCCATCGCACCTACGCGAACCCCAGCATCGGCGCGCTCGGCATGATCGCCGCGAGCAGCATGGGCCGGGACTTTGCCGCGCTGATGGAAGGGCGCGTCTTTCCTGCGCTCGGCATGCGCAGCAGCTTCATCCACGTTCCCGAGGCCAGGATGGCCGACTACGCCCAGGGCTATACCGGCGACGACGTTGCGGTGCGCATGACGCCGGGCGTGCTCTCGTCCGAAGCTTATGGAATCAAGACGACCGCGGCCGACCTGATCCGCTTCGTGCAGGGCAACATGAACCTGATCCCCGTGGAGCGGCGGTTCCAGCAGGCGATCGACGATACGCACGTCGGCTACTTCCAGGTGGGCGCGATGACGCAGGACCTGATCTGGGAGCAGTACAGCTATCCCGTCGCGCTGGCGCAGCTGCTCGAAGGCAACTCGCCGGACATGATCTTCAAGGCGAAGCCGGTGACGGAAATCAAGCCACCCCAGGCCGCGCGCGAAGACGTGTGGATCAACAAGACCGGCTCGACCAACGGCTTCGCGGCCTATGTCGCCTTCGTGCCGATGAAGCGCCTGGGGATCGTCATGCTGGCGAACAAGAATGTCCCGATCGACGAAAGAGTCAGCGCCGCCTACGAGATCCTGACGTCGCTCGGTGAGGGGCGGCGCTGAGTCTTGCGCGCCCGGGGCCGATCATCGCTAGCGGTTCGCCGGCGCCTTGACGTAGTGTCGATAGAGGTAGCCCCACGGGATCACGATCGGCATCAGGATCACGCCGGCGGCGATGGCCTGGAAGTCTTCTGCGAAGGTCGGCGGCAGTTGTCCCGAGGACCATTGCGGCAGGCCGAAGGCGATCAGCCAGGTCGTCTTCCACACCAGCTCGAAGACGAGCAGCGGCAGCATCTGCAGCGGATAGCGCAGGCCGACGAAGGCGAGCAGCCAGATGCCGCAGAGCAGGCTCGGGATCACGCCGCGCGCCGTCGGCGCATGACTGAAGAGGACCGGCACGGTCGTCGCGCCCAAGCCGACCACCAGCAGAAGGTAGGTGGCGCGCAGGACGTAGAGCCGCACCAGCGATACGTCGCCTGCGCTATCGGCGACCGAACGGGAAACGGATGCTGCGGTCGCAGTCATGTCGACTCCTTTGAAATCAGTAAGTGGCCCGCGCGGACGCCGGCGCCTTGCGGGCGCGAGACTCCGGTTGGAACTGAAGCAGGTCGCCGGGCTGGCACTGCAAGACCTCGCAGATCGCCTCGAGCGTCGAAAAGCGGATCGCGCGCGCCTTTCCGGTCTTGAGTATCGAAAGATTCGCCAGCGTGATGTCGATTCGCTCGGCGAGCTCGGTCAGCGTCATGCGCCGATCGTGGAGAAGGTCGTCGAGCCTGACGAAGATCGCCACGTCACACCACTCCCTGGAGGTCTTCCCGCATCAGCGTGCCTTCGGCGAAAACGCGCGCGAGGACGAAGGTCAGGATCACCGCCAGCCAGCCGCTGGTGGAGAAACCGGCATCGAGGTGAAGCCGGTGAGCAGGGGTCGAGATCGCCGTGCCGATGCCGCCGATGACGAGGCTGAGCAGCTGCAGGGCGAGCAGCACCCAGGCGATCGTGTTCAGACGGCTGGCGTTCGTCGCCAGGAACGGATCGCCCTCGCGCACCGTTTCGACGATCGCCATCAGCCGCCCGAGCACGGCGTGATTGAGCGGGATCGCGACCAGGCCGAGCACGGCGATCGCGCGCATGCCCGCCATCATCGGTTCCATCCCCGCCGATGGCGGAAGGCCGAGCGCGGTGAACGTCCATCGCTCGGCGACGAGGGTCGCGATCAGCAGCGCCAGGATGGCCGCGCCGAACAGACCGTTGAGGATGACGAGGGTGCGCAGCGTGGCCCTCGCCAGGGGCAGCGCGGACGGATTTTTCACGGGTGAGCCTTCGATTGGCTAATATCGATAAACGATATCTTACTTATCGTTTTTCGGCAAGCCCGGATTTCCTCGTCGATGCTGAAGGCTCGGCCCGGATGACGTCCGCTCCGGCGCGGTACAGGCCGCTAGGGCTGGCGCTCGAGGATCAGCGCGAACTCGGCCACCGCACCATATTGCGGATAGACCACGACAACCGCGTAGCGGGCGTCGGGTCCCGAGACGCTTCCGAGCACGGCTTCGCCCGAAAAGCTGCCCGACATCATGTGCAGGCTCACATACTTGGCATCGACCTGGTACGGTACGCCGCCAACCACTCCCGTGATGCTCAGGGTTCCTTCACCTGTGTAGGGATTGATCATGCCGTTGGAGATGCCCGGCGTAAGCACGAGAACCGCGCTGTCGATGTGGCCCGAAACGATCTCGCGCGACCAGCCCGGGTCCACCGCGCGGACCACCGGCGTGGTCGCGGTTTTCAATTGGAACGTCATCGGCGGTGCAGATTGATCCAGGGCCAGCGACGAAACGGTCGCGTAGGTGACCGAGCGGGTCGCCGGCTCGTCGCCAAAAATGACACCGTAGGGCCCGAAGACGCGGCCGATTGTTGCGAGCCCGCTGCTTGCCAGTTCGCGCGACGACACGGATGGATCGACGGACAGCTCTACGGGCTGCGCACTCACGTCACCGACAATGGTGCCGACGGATCCGTCGCCTCTCCACGTGACCAGGCCCGATGTCTGAAGATCCCGGGAGAGATATCGGTACGGGCCGCCTGGCGGCAGCTGCGAAATGGGAGTCGCTGTCGCGTTGTCGGGCGCGCATATGTCGGCGCGTGGCGGTACGACATCGGTCCGCTTGAAGACGGCAGCGAACGGCGACCCGTTGAACTGCATGTTCTGCACGATCTTGTCGCCGGCGGCCCCCGCCCGCATGACTTGACCTCGATAGTCGAAGGCGAGACCGGACAGGCCGCCCGGGGAGCTGGACAACAAGTGAACGATGTTGCTTTGCGCACCTTCGAACCGCGCGCCCTGCCACGCCTGAAGTATTCCTTGGTCGGTTTGCACACGCTGCGTGCTGCCGTCGGGGAGCATGAAGCTGACGTCGAAGGCGAGACGGTCATGTCCGTCGCCGAGGTGCTGGACAGACATCCTGCTTCCACCCAGCAACTGAACCGCGGGATTCCTGGTGACGAACGGTTGCGTGACGGCGGTCGCTGCGGCGAGGTCGAACAACTCGAATGCGCAGTCGATTCTGAGAGGCGCTGGTAGCCCCAGGGCATAGTTCGTTCCGTTGGTGGCAAAGACATTCACACCCGACGCGAGCGCGCCGCCGAACCAGCGTCCGATGCTGACTTCGCCATCCGCATAGAGATCATCGGTAACGGTGGAGAACTGGCGAATGGCGTGGCCGGTCGAGGCACCCTCGATGGCGACCAGTGCGCCGCGTTGATTGAAGCGGTGCATGGCCTGCACCGGTCCCTGGTTGGAAGGCTCGTCGGAAAGTACCGCGTACACGCCATCGGGCATGCGCATCGACGGATCAGGGCCCGGCGCGCCGTTTGGAATCCAGAAGGGAAGTGCGTTGGCGTCGATCGGGCCAATTGATCCGAGCGTCAGCTGGCCTATCAGCGGATCTGCTCCTTGCGATTGCTCGTATTCGGCGCGAACGAGCTCGGGCACCAGCCGCTCGTCGTAGGTGCCGCCGCTCCAGATGACCGTGAGCCTCTGGAGCACTTCTTCCAGGCTGGAGAGCGCCCAACGGCGTTGCATCGTCGATATCGAAGCCGCGACGAAGGCGACTTCGCAGACCGTCGCGAACGAACAGGGGCCGCCAAGGTTCAAGCCGACGAAATTCGGCAAGCGAGCAGTGTTGGATACGAGGTCATTCGCGCTTCGTACATCGGCAACCAGATCGCCGCTCGGCGGCATACTGGCCAGGACTCGCGTGGCGACTTCGCTGAGCGCAGAAATGGTCAGCGAGCCATTCGGTGTCTGGGCGACGAAGGTGAGCCTCAGCGGGACGTCCAGCGTTCGAGCCAGGCCGGTGCGCGAGTCCTTGTAGAGCCCGCCGACTGCTTCGATCTGGATGACGGAGCCGGCGGGCGCATCGGCGTCCATGGCATAGCTGCCCTCGGCGTTGCTCGTTGCAGATTCGAGTGGGGTGCGGCTTCCGTCCGCGGCCAGCCGATACGCGGTGACCACGGACTGGGCGACCGGCCCGATCCAGACGCGACCGACCAGGTGCTCCTTGGCTTGCACCGGTGGCGAGTTGCCGCCCGAATCGCCGCCGCCCCCGCCGCAAGATGCCAGGACGATCAGTAGCGCGGCGGAGCCGGTCCGCAGCGAGCCGCGCAAAACCATGGGAGTGTCCCGTTCAAGGCTCTATCGTTTGCAGGGCCGTTACGCGGAGGATGTTAGCTTGGGTCGCCACCTGCACGCATTGCCACAGGTCTCAGCGCGTCAGCACATCCTTCATGACCTCGCCGCCGCGAACGATGACGCTCAGCCTGGCGCCGTCGGCGGCCAGCAAGGCGATGTCGGCGAGCGGATCGCCATCGACGACGATCAGGTCGGCGTGCGCGCCCTCGGCAACGCAGCCGAGCCGGCCGGCCTGCATCATCATGTCGGCGGCGATCGACGTTGCCTGGCGCAGCAGCTCGACCGGCGTGAACACCTGCGCGCGCAGCGTGAACTCGCGGCATTCGTGCAGGTAGAGGCTGCCGAGCAGGTCGGTGCCGTAGCACAGCTTCACGCCGGCGTTGCGCAGGATGTCGAGGCCGCTGATCGCCGACTGCCAGGCGAAGTCGGCCTTGGCCTGGCTCTGCGGCGCAAAGCCGAGCTGGCGCCCGGTTTCGACGAGCTGCTCGAGGATGGTCATGGTCGGCACGACGAAGGCGCCGCACTCGGCGACGAAGCGTGCCGTCTCGGCGTCGATCAGCGTCGCGTGCTCGATGCAGCGCACGCCGAACGCGACGCAGCGGCGCACGGCGCTGGCCGGATGGCAGTGCGCCGAGACGTAGGTGCGCCGCTCGGTGCACTCGCCGACGATGGCGCGGATCTCGTCTTCGCGGTACTGGTTCATCCAGATCGGATCGGTGGGCGATGCGACGCCGCCCGAGCCCATGATCTTGATGCAGTGCGCGCCCTGGCGCAGCTCTTCACGTACCGCCTTCAGGCACTCGTCGACGCCGTCGGCGAGCACGCCGATCGAGTTGAAGCCCATGCCGCTGCAACCGCAGGCCGACTCGTAGCGTGGTCGCTCCTCGATCTGGCGCATGTCGCCGTGGCCGCCGGTCATCGAGAGGATGCGGCCCGAGTAGAAATAGCGCGGCCCGACGAACAGCTTGTCGGCGAGGGCGCGGTAGAGCGAGTAGTTGCCGCCGCCGATGTCGCGCACGGTGGTGAAGCCGCAGTGCAGCGCGTGCCGCAGCATGCGCACCGCGTGCGCCGTGCGATAGGCCTCGCCGAGCGCCTCGACCTTCTGCATCGAGACATCGCTCGCGAAGGCGTGCACGTGGCAGTCGATGAGACCCGGCATCAGGGTGCGGCCGCCGGCGTCGATGACGCGCGCGTTCGGCGCGGCGATGGGCTGCGCCGAAACCTGCTGGATCAGCCCGTCGGCGACGAGCACGTTCATGCCTTCGGCGCAGTCGGCGTTGCTGCCGTCGAAGACGCGGGCG